>JBEHYB010000089.1:0-8108 GCA_048498395.1 Pseudomonadota bacterium | reverse complement strand
TTCAAGTCTGGAAATGGACGCTGACGATGACCATGTCCATCCTGCACCGCGCGACGGGTGTCGCGAACACGGTGGGGCTTCTCGCTCTCGTCTGCTGGCTGCTCTGCGCAGCGACAGGTCCTGATTCATACGCGAAATTCATGGCCTTCGCGACCAGCCCGCTCGGCAAACTGATGTTCCTCGGCTGGACGCTCTCGATCTACCTGCACATGCTGGGCGGTATCCGCCACCTGATCATGGATACAGGCCGTCTGCTGACAGTTAAAGAATCCAATCTCGCAGTCCTGTTCATCTGGGGCGCGGCGGCAGTTTTAACGGCCGTGACATGGTTGACAATGTATGGAGTAAGCCGATGAGCCATAAATGGGAAGCAGCGCCTTTCAAAAATCCCCTGGCGCGCGCGCGCGGACTTGGCTCGGCAAAAACCGGTTACGATCATTGGTGGCTGCAACGCGTAACAGCGATAGCAAACCTGTTCCTGATGGTATGGGCGATCTGCGCCGTGCTCGGCCTGACCGGTGCAGACTACACGACCTTCGTGACATGGCTCGCACAGCCGGTGCATGCGATTTTGCTCTCATTATTCGTGGTATCGACCTTTACCCACGCGGCGCTCGGCATTCAGATCGTCATTGAAGATTACGTCCATACCGAAATTACCAAAGTACTGAGCCTGATTGCGCTGCGCCTCGTTCTCACAGGTCTCGCGGTGGCGGCCCTGTTCTCCATTCTTAAAATTGCGATCTAACGGAAGTTAAACATGCCAGCTGCATATAATATCATTGATCATGAATACGATGTCGTCGTTGTCGGCGGCGGCGGCGCGGGTTTGCGCGCCGTGATGGGCATGGCGCAGGCGGGCCTCAAGACCGCCTGTATCTCGAAAGTTTTCCCGACGCGCTCCCACACGGTCGCGGCGCAGGGCGGTATCTCGGCTGCGCTCGGCAATATGGGCGAGGATGACTGGCGCTTCCATATGTATGACACGATCAAGGGTTCCGACTGGCTCGGCGATCAGGACGCGATCGAATATATGTGCCGCGAGGCGATCCCGGCGATCATCGAACTTGAACATGCGGGCGTTCCGTTCTCGCGTACGGCCGAAGGTAAAATCTACCAGCGCGCGTTCGGCGGTATGACGACCCATTACGGCAAAGGCACGGCGCAGCGTACCTGCGCGGCGGCTGACAGAACCGGCCACGCGATCCTGCATACGCTTTACTCGCAGGCCCTGCGCTACAAGGCGGAATTCTTCACTGAATACTTCGCGCTCGACCTTATCATGTCGGATCAGGGCGAGTGCCTTGGCGTGATGGCGTGGGATCTGACGACCGGCACCATTCACCGTTTCCGCGGCCACCAGACTGTGCTGGCCACAGGCGGTTACGGCCGTGCTTACTTCTCATGTACGTCGGCCCATACCTGCACAGGTGACGGCGGCGCGATGGTTCTTCGCGCGGGCCTGCCATTGCAGGACATGGAATTCGTCCAGTTCCACCCGACCGGTATCTACGGTTCAGGCTGCCTGATCACCGAAGGCGTGCGCGGCGAGGGCGGTTATCTGACCAACTCCGAAGGCGAGCGTTTCATGGAGCGTTACGCGCCGTCGGCGAAAGATCTTGCCTCCCGCGATGTCGTGTCGCGTTCGATGACGGTTGAAATCCGCGAAGGCCGTGGTGTCGGCGCGCACAAGGATCACATCCATCTGCACCTCGAGCATCTCGATGCCGATATCATTCACTCACGCCTGCCGGGCATCGCCGAGAATGCGAAGATCTTCGCGGGCGTTGACGTGACCAAGGACCCGATCCCGGTCATTCCGACTGTACACTATAATATGGGCGGTATCCCGACCAACGTGAAAACCGAAGTTCTCAATCCAACGCCGTCCGATCCGCACAAGGTCGTGCCGGGACTGATGGCGATCGGCGAGGCGGCCTGCGTATCCGTGCATGGCGCGAACCGTCTGGGCTCCAACTCGCTTCTTGATCTCGTCGTCTTCGGACGTGCTGCCGCGCACCGTGCCGCGGAAACCGTCAAGCCGGGCGCGTCACATAAAAAACTCGGCTCCGATACCGGCACGTTCGCGCTGGATCGTTTCGACCGCCTGCGCAATGCGCAAGGTTCGACAAAAACTTCACATCTGCGCAACGACATGCAGCGTACGATGCAGAACCACGCCGCCGTTTTCAGAACAGGTGAATCTCTGCAGGAAGGCTGTCACAAGATCGATGCGATCTTCGCGCGCCGCGGTGATGTGAAAACGACCGACCGTTCGATGATCTTCAATACCGATCTCGTTGAAACGCTGGAACTTGACAATTTGCTGTACCAGTCGGTCGCGACGCTCCATTCCGCCGTCGCCCGCAAGGAATCGCGCGGCGCGCATGCCCGCGAAGATTACGCGGAACGCGACGATGTGAACTGGCTCAAACACTCGATCATCAAGGTCAGCGAGAAGGGCGAAACCACATTAAGTTCACGCCCGGTGATCCTCACCACCCTGACCGACGAAGTCGAAGCCGTCCCGCCGAAAAAACGCGTTTATTAATTTCTATCAGTTCGTTCGGCGGATTTTGGGTGGTTTTTCCTTTTTCACCACAGCGATCACAGCGCGGTTGGAGCGTATGTTGTCATCCTGAACGCATGTGAAGGATCCGGGCTGCTTTCAATCTAGATCCTTCGCGTTGCTCAGGATGACAGGAAGGATTTTAAAATGCGAAGGACGCAAAGTTACGCGGAGTTTTTATTAACTTTTGTCTATTTCGTTCGGCGTTTTTCGCTGTCATGCCGTTGAGAAACGGCATCCAGTTGGACCGAATTATCTGGATACCGGCTTTCGCCGGTATGACTGGAAATGGGAGGGAGTGACGGTAAGAGGAGGGTTCTTACTAGTTTGTTTGTCGATTTTGAGAGATTTTCACCGCTTTTGTCATTCTGAGGCAAAGCCGAAGAATCCTGCTGCTTTCGGGTGAGATCCTTCGCTGACGCTCAGGATGACAGAACGATGGATGAAAGGACATGCTTCTTCCCCTCCGGGGCCTAATCCTTGGGGAATCCGGAAGTACCGGCTGTCTCATTCATAAAAGAGACGCTCCACTATAGGATTAAATTCCTGTTATGTCAAGAGCAATTGACAATATTGTATTTTCATAATATAAATCCTGCCCATGGATAGTGATTACCTTAAAACCTGTTTTGCGAGCGTCTGCTTCTATAAGGGCGAGATCGTGCCGCATAATATTGCCTGTTTTCAGGCCGCGATGCCGGGGCTGATCGGTAATCTCGAACGGATGGAAAACGACCTGCCCGGTATCTATCTAGAAGCGGAATTGTCAGGCAACGCGCAGATCGCAAAAGGCGAGTCTCCGACGCTTCGCATAACGGGCCATGACAGCGACACGCAATCCAGGCGGTTTAAATTGAGATCGACGATGAATTTCGACACCAATATCTGTTCGATAGACTCGATGGGCACGAATAAAAATCTTCGGGGAAACTCAATCGGCACCGCGCTTCTGGGGACTTTCATGCTGTTTGCCGCGCAGGCGGGATTTTCGAAATATACAGTTGATGCCGCCGATACGACCGGGGGTTATTTCTGGGCCAAGATGGGTTTCCTGCCGATCGAAGCGGACAGAGAAGATCTTGAAGCGAAAATCAGGGAAAGATATCAGTATCTGAAACCGCTGCTCGATCCATTTACGCAGCAAAAGATAGAAAAGATACTGGATCAGCGGGAAGTAGAGAAACTCTGGGACCTTGCAGATGAGAAAAGCGGAAAAGATATCATGTCGAGAATTTCCCATTACGATCTGAGCCTCAGTGATGATTTCGATTATGATATCACATATGCTCTGCGCGGCGTGCTCGACGAAGTCAGAAATATCTCTATAGGGAAACTGCTTTTATGCGGGCTTAATTACAGCTGCGAAATGAATCTGCGCGACACAAAACAGCTTAACAGGCTCGGCGAGATGCTCGATATCAAGGCTCATAATTTCCAGCCGGCTGCAGAGTTAAGGCCCTATCGATGAGATCGCTGCAATCTGTCTGGGGACATACCGCCAAAACTTCAACGCCGTCGAATAAGAAATTCGAAAACTGGGCCGAGGATTTTATTGCGCAGTTGACGCAGTTTACAGGTGAATCCGCCGATGATTATTCTTCCGAGATTTCGGAAGGCGATAACGGCATGGTCGATGTCTTTATCTCATCGATGTATGGAGATGTTGAAGAATTAAGCCTTACGCTCGATACCACACAGAATACCGTCACGATCGACGCATTGCTGATCCGCAACAAGGGAGTCGGTATCGGCAAATACGCAACGCTGTGCCTGATCGACGATCTGCGCCGGATGGGATTCCAGAAATTTCTGCTCGAGGCCGACGATATGGGGCCGGGTTTCTGGCCGAAGCTTGGTTTCAGGGTTTCACTTCCCGACGAACAGGTGCGCACGGATTTGCAACAAGAATACGCGGAACGCCTGACGGCGATCGAGCCCTATATTTCGAAAATACACGCGGCCATGGTGCGCATAGAGGTCAAAAATTTTGATGAGGATGCGCCATACAGGCTTTCCAAACTGGGTTTCACTGGCGTGGTATCGCAGGTTATCAAGGACGAAAATTTCCAAAGGCAATGCGGTATGAAAGGCACGGTCAGGCCGTGCGACCTGCCTTTTGCCCATCAGTCGCTTCATTACATCCTCAAGGACATTGCCGAAGATCCCGACGGGGGCTATGCATTGAAGCTCGGCAACCTGATGAGCCGCGGCATTAAAATGAACATGGAATTTGATGTCGCAAACCGCGAGCAGGTCGCAATTTTAGAAAGCGCGCGGGCCTCGCTGATCCGCCAATTCCCAAATCGCATTCCTGCACCTTAACCGGGCCATAATATTCCAAGATATTATGGACAATTGCCTGATTTTTATGCCTATCTCCTTCACAAGCAGCGAGATTAACGCTATGATTTACCAGTATTTTCTTACAGGTTTTTCACGACATGGCTAAATTCACACTTCCGGCAAATTCCAAGATCGTCCCAGGCAAAAAGATCGATGCTTCCGACAAGGGCACGCGCCTCAAGACTTTCAAAGTCTATCGTTACGATCCGGACACGAACGACAATCCGCGCCTCGATGAATTCACGATCGATCTCGATAAATGCGGCCCGATGGTTTTGGATGCCCTGCTTTATATCAAAAACGAAATCGACTCCACGCTGACGCTGCGCCGGTCCTGCCGCGAAGGTATCTGCGGGTCCTGCGCGATGAATATCGACGGTTCGAACACGCTGGCCTGTCTTAAATCAATCGAAGACGTTAAATCGGATGTGAAGATCACGCCGCTGCCGCATCTGCCGGTTATCAAGGATCTGATCCCCGACACGTCGCACCTGATCGCGCAATACAATACGATCGAGCCGTGGATTCAAAATGAATCCCCGCCACCGGCGCGCGAGCGTTTGCAATCGGCTGAAGATGCCGAGTTGCTCAACGGCGCGGACGGTAAAGGTCCTGCGGGCTGTATTCTTTGCTTCTGCTGCGCGACATCCTGTCCGAGCTACTGGTGGAACGGCGACCGCTTCCTTGGCCCGTCTGTGTTGATCCAGGCTTATCGCTGGCTCTCCGACAGCCGCGACGAAGCGTCGGGTTCACGTCTCGACAATCTCGAAGACCCGTTCAAGCTTTTCCGTTGCCATACCATTATGAACTGTACGCGCACATGTCCGAAAGGGTTGAACCCCGCCAAGGCCATTGCCGAAATTAAAAAACTTATCGTTGCCCGCCATTAATAAAACTACGCAATTTATTATCCACGCCAACTACTTAAAAAATTAAAACAAGGGACATATCATGGAACATTCCGTTGAACTTCAATCCATACTGATCGATTGGGTTTTGCCATCTTTATTGAGCGGGACCGCCGCTTTCCTGCTCGGCATTATCTGGTATCACCCCAAAATGCTCGGCAGCAAATGGATCGAAGCGCGAGGCAATAACGCATCCGGCATGCCGTCCTTCGGTTCTTCACAATTTATCGTGACCTTTCCGCTGTGGCTGCTCACGTCGCTGTTCTTCACTTTTATGATCCTGTATTTCGGCGTTGAGACGCATACCGAGATCTTCCTGCTGGCGTGCCTTTTGTGGGTTGCTTTCGCGATGCCGCCGATTGTCATGGGCTCGCTCTATACCGGATATCCGTTCGGCGCGGTCGCCATTGACGCGTCCTACCAGCTCGCCGGTTATTACGCGATCGCGATCGTCAATATCCTGCTCAAGCATTTTGCGATCCCGGGTTAAGTTCGTGTGCCGAAGATAGCGAATAGAAAAGCGGTCTGGTCGTGGAGTTTTTATGACTGGGCCAATTCGGCTTTTACCACGCTGATCCTGACTTTCGTCTTCGGCACTTACTTCACACAAAGCATTGCAACAGACCCGACCAGCGGCGCAGCTTCATGGAGCTACGCCGTTTCCTTATCCGGATTGTTCCTGCTGTTCCTCGGTCCCGTTTGCGGCGCGATTGCCGACCATACGGGCCGCCTTAAAATCTGGATCTTTGTCAGCAGCCTTTTATGCCTTGTCGGCACGATGATGCTCGGCGGCGGCGCGCCGCATTCGGATGCTGCGACGATTCTGATCGTCCTTGCCGGTATCACGCTTGCTAATGTCGGGTTCGAACTGGCGACCGTATTCTATAACGCGTTGCTGCCCAATGTCGCAAAACCTGGCGAGCTGGGGAAAGTATCGTCGTTTGCATGGGCCTTGGGCTATGCCGGGGGACTGGTGAGCCTTGTCGCCGTTCTGATTCTATTCATCGGCGTTGCGGGTTTAAAGCCGCTGATCAGCCTGCCGCATGACGGGGCATGGCATATCCGCGTCGTCGTGCCGTTCACCGTTTTTTGGTTCGCGCTTTTCTCATGGCCGCTTTTCCAGTTCGTGCCGGACAAGGAGAGAACCGGCATCGGCGCGCGTGAGGCTTTGAAGCGCGGGTGGGCATCGCTGCGCAAAAGCGGCAGTGTGTTCATGCGCGACGCAAGATGGAGAAATTTCCTGATCGGCAGCGCGCTGTATCGTGACGGATTGAATACACTGTTCGCGATGGGCGGCATTTTTGCCGCGCAGAAATACAATCTTGCTACAGCCGATATCATGATGTTCGGCATCGGCATGAATGTCACGGCGGGAGCGGGGGCCTATGCAGTGTCTTTCCTTGAGGATCGTGCAGGGTCTTTCAAGATAGTCAAATATGCGCTGATCGGATTGGTGCTCGCGGGGATTGCCGTACTGCTCGCCGATACAAAGGCGGCTTTCTTCGCGAGCGCGCTGACACTCGGCCTGTTCGTCGGGCCGGTGCAGTCGGCGAGCCGCACCATCGTGTCCCGCCTGTCGGGCGAGGATGTCATTACCGAGAATTACGGGCTTTATGCACTGACCGGCCGCGCGGCGGCGTTTCTCGGGCCGTTCTGTTATGCGCTTGCGACGGATAGTTTTCACAGCCAGAATGCGGGGATCGCCACGATCCTGGTTTTCTGGGTCGCAGGTTTCCTGTTTGTCTTCAGGCTGAAAGATCATGATTGAAAAGAAATCACCCAACCAGAACGAACGCAAGGACGGCATGAAGCCGTCGGTGCTGATCCTGCATTACACCGGCACGAGGACGGCTCAAGAGGCTGACGCGATTTACATGACACCGGATAAAGTGTCGCCGCATTATATGATCGACCGCGACGGAAGCGTCACCAAATATGTCGACGAAGACAGGTGCGCCTGGCATGCGGGGCTTTCAAGCTGGGCCGGTATGAAGGATATCAATTCCGCGTCGATCGGCATCGAAGTCGTCAATGGCGGGCACGAGGCTGGCCTCGAGGAATTCCCCGCGTGCCAGATCGATTTGCTGATCGAGCTGATCAACGGCATTCGCGCAAGATGGAATATTCCCGATCATCTCGTGCTCGGTCATTCCGATGTAGCGCCGGGACGCAAGATCGATCCGGGCGAAAAATTCCCGTGGCGCAGGCTGCATGAAGCCGGTATCGGTCTCATGCCGCGCGCCAATCAGTCATCCGGCGAGCTTGATACAAGGATCGAATTATTCTCG
>JBEHYB010000088.1:0-8512 GCA_048498395.1 Pseudomonadota bacterium | reverse complement strand
AGCTTCGGGAGTGGGGCTATGATTACACCGATGATATGGATGTGATGATCACCGAGTTCCGCCGCCACTATATGCCTGAAAGCTTTGGCAAAAATATCAGCGACCAGTCGGTCTACGCGGCGCTCTATTCCCTGTTCGAGCAGAAGAAAAGCGGATAGTGCCTTCCCCGCGAAAGCGGGGACCTTAGGTGGCCTTTACAAAAGATCCCCGTTTTCACGGGGAAAGCATGAAGGCCTGAAATTTGACTCATATCGCTAAAAGGCGCATATCTTTGCCTGCCAGTCGGCCGGGTGACCGCCCCTTTCACGAGGGGAGGAAAGTCCGGACTTCACGGAAACACGGTGCTGGATAACGTCCAGGCAGGGCGACCTGACGGAAAGTGCAACAGGAAGATACCGCCGATGGCTCCTTCGGGAGCACAGGTAAGGGTGAAATGGTGCGGTAAGAGCGCACCGCTCGTTCAGCGATGAACAGGCACGGCAAACCCCACCGGAAGCAAGACCAAATAGGGGTCGAGATATGCGTTTCCGCATTCGGCCCGGGTTGGTTGCTTGAGGAAAGAGGTAACTCTTTTCCCAGATGAATGGTCGCCGTCACTTCGGTGATACAGAATCCGGCTTACAGGCCGACTGGCAAATTTTAAGGCATTCGCGTGACGGCCGTCAGGTCCCAGAGCGGGTCTTTCTCGGCCACGCCGTCCGCTTTGATAACTAAAATTTTCCCCTGTTTGAATTTGAGCACGCTGTCTTCTTCGCCGGGAGGGCAGTCGCCGCCGCTCGGCCGAAAGGCCGCCGTGTTGAAGGCTTCGCTGAATTCTGATTCGTGAGCTATTTCGGACGGCATGAAGTCTCCTGTTTATGAAAATTTGTAAGGTTATTTTCTTGCGGGGAGTTTCTCAAATTCCGGCCATTTAAACCATCCCAAACTTATCCACAATTCTGTCCCCGTCTATTTGAGGACAAAGCTATTCAGGGGTTTGCCACCCATAAAAACCCATGATATCCCATTATATATCACCGAATTCCCAAGGATTCATGATACCTTCTTAACTGGCGCGAAAGACAATCACGGCATGCCGTTATTTCTATCTACTTATGTGAACAAAATGGACAAAAAGGGCCGTGTTTCGGTTCCTGCGTCCTTTCGCGCTTCACTTGCCAGCCAGAATTTCCAGGGTGTCGTTCTTTTCCGCGCCACCAACCATTCATGCCTCGAAGGTTTTGACTTCGGCAGCATGGCCGAGCTTTCCGAGCGTCTCGATCATTTCGATCTGTTCTCAAGCGCACAGGACGATCTCGCCACCGCGATTTTCGCCGAAGCCGTGCAATGCCCGTTCGACAGCGAAGGCCGCATTTCAATTCCTGCGCATTTGATGTCGCACGCTGAAATCGAAGAAGGCGTGACCTTCGTCGGCATGGGCCGCAAATTCCAGATCTGGTCGTCCGAGAAATTCGACAAGCGCCGCGACACCGCGCGCGCCAATGTTGCCAAGGAAGGACTGACATTGCCGAAAGTGAAAGGGGAGGCCGCATGAGCGATGCGACAAACCCGCATATTTCGGTGATGCTTGACGAAGTGGTCGAAACATTGAACCCGCAAGCGGGCGAAACCTATATCGATGGTACGTTCGGCGCAGGCGGTTATACGCGCGCCATTCTCGACAAGGCCGATTGCACCGTCATCGGTATCGACCGCGATGAAAGCGCGCTGGCGATGGCATCGTCATGGAAAGACAAATACGGTGCGCGTTTAAAGCTGGTGCACAGTAATTTCGCGAATGCAAAGTCTGCGCTGGAATCACTCGGCATCGATAAAGTTGACGCGGTTATCCTTGATCTCGGTGTGTCGTCGATGCAGATCGACCAGGAAGAACGTGGTTTCTCATTCCGTTTCGATGGCCCGCTTGATATGCGCATGGATCGCTCATCAGGCAAGACGGCGGCGGATCTCGTGAACACGCTGCCTGAAGAAGAGCTTGCGAATATCATTTACATGTACGGCGAAGAAAAAGCGTCGCGCCGTGTCGCAGCGGCGATCGTCAAGGCGCGCGCAGAGCAGAAAATCACCACGACCGGGCAGCTCGCGAAAATAATCCGCAGCGTGGTTCATGTTTCACCAAAAGACCGGATCGATCCGGCGACACGCACATTCCAGGCCCTGCGACTCAAAGTGAATGACGAGCTGGGCGAAGTTGAGACAATCCTTGAATCAACGCTCGATATCCTCAAAGACGGCGGTCGCCTGATCGTCGTGACGTTCCATTCCCTCGAAGACCGTATCGTGAAAAACTTCATGAACGATCACGGCAAACCTGCCGCTTCTCCCTCCCGCTATCTTCCCGCCACTGCCGTCGCCGAGAAACCACGTTTCTCCATCCTGACGAAAAAACCCCTTATCCCTACCGATGCCGAAACTTCCCGCAATCCACGCGCACGCTCTGCCAAGCTGCGCGCAGCCATGAGGGTCGCCGCATGAGATATATGATCAAGCTGTCGTCATTGACGGCGTTGTTACTCGCATTGCTCTCCGGCGCGTCGCTGTTCTGGGTTTCGCAACAGGTGCAGCAGGTCGAACGCGAACAACGCCAGCTGATCGCGTCTCTCGATCAGGAAGAAGAATCGATCCGCGTTCTTAAAACCGAATGGGATTACCTCAATCGTCCCGAGCGCCTTGAAGAACTCTCAAGCCGTTACCTGAAAATGGCACCTGTCTCTGCCGATACGCTCGTCCAGTCGATCAGCGCCATTCCTGAACCTGAAGACCAGACGACGGGTGTCGATGAGCAGCCGGTCACCGTTTCAACCGCGCCTGCGCCAAAGAAAAAAGCAGCAGCGGCGAAAGCTCCATCTCCATCGTTGCCGCCGCCGACGCTGAACCAGAACGACGTGTCGCAGGAAGAAGAATTCGGCAAAGTGCTGGATGACGAGGCGAGCGATCAATGAGCCGTAAATCGCCCTTCGGAAAATTTTCGATGCGCATTGCCGGTGAAAAATCGTCTTCGCTCGATCAGGCGCGGGGCCGTATCGTCCTGATCGTCGCCCTGTTCATGGGCGTATATATTTTGGTCGCGGCGCGTCTTGTCGATGCGACGATCATCCAGGGTTATTTCGCGCAGAACGAACAGGGCGACAACCATCTGGAATCACCGGACACCAAACAGAAAAGACGCGCCGATATCGTCGACCGCAACGGTGTGACGCTGGCGGCATCATTGAAAACCGCGTCGCTGTTTGCCGATCAGAAACATATCACCGATCCGGTCGCGACCGCCAAAGCGCTGACCGCGATTTTCCCCGACCTGCGTTACGGCGATACATTAAAGAAAGTGCAAGGCGATAAACGTTTTGTCTGGATCCGCCGCAATATCACGCCGACCGAGCAACGCAAGGTGCTGGAGATCGGCGATCCGGGCCTGTCATTCGGTTATGATTACCGCCGCGTCTATCCACAGGGTCGCGAGACATCGCATATCGTAGGCTATACCGATACGGACAGTCACGGCATCGCCGGTGTCGAACGCAGCTTTAACAAATTGCTGTCTTCATCTGATGAGCCGTTAAAGCTCACGCTTGATGTTCGTCTTCAGCATATTCTGAAACGCGAGACCGAGAAGGCGCTGACCGATTTCAACGGGATAGGTGCTGCCGGCGTGATCATGGATGTCAATACAGGCGAAGTTCTGGCGATTGTCTCGCTGCCAGATTTTGATCCGCATGATACGTCCGCGAGCCCGAACGATTCCGCGCGTTTCAACCGTTCGACGCTTGGCGTTTACGAACTGGGTTCGACCTTCAAGGTATTTACGCTGGCGGCATTGCTTGAGAAAAAACATGCAAGCATGGGCACGACATTTGACGCAAGCCAGCCTTTAAAGCGCGGCCGGTTTACCATCAGCGATTTTCATCCTGAAAAACGCATGCTGACCGTACCGGAAGTTTTTATGGTGTCATCCAACATCGGTACCGCATTGATGGGTGAAGAGGTCGGTACGGCTAATATGCAGGCGCTTTATCGCGAGCTTGGGTTTTTGAAAAAAGCCGATTTCGAGATCGACGAGCTTGGCATGCCGATCCTGCCAAATCCATGGCGCGAGATTAATACGCTCACCGCTTCTTTTGGCCACGGGATTGCCGTGTCGCCATTACAACTGACGAGCGGTGTATCGTCGATCATCAATGGTGGTCTTCTGGTCAAGCCGACGATCGTCATGAAAGACGAGCGGGAAAATAAGAAGTCGAAAGAACGTGTTGTTTCAACCGAGACTTCACTCAAGATGCGCCAGTTGCTGCGTCTTGTGGTCAGTGACGGCACCGCGAAGAAAGCCAATGTCAAAGGCTATATGGTCGGCGGCAAGACCGGGACTGCCGACAAGAATTTCCATGGCAAATATGTACATGACAGGCGCATTTCCTCCTTTATCGGGGTTTTCCCAATCAACGATCCGAAATATGCCGTTTTCATTATGGTCGACGAGCCTAAACCCAATAAATCCAGCTATGGCTACGCGACCGCCGGATGGGTTTCGGCACCTGCGGTGGCCCGTGTCATTTCGTCAATGGGACCTATATTAAATATGGGTATCGATAAGGATGCGCCGGATCTGGCTGATCCCTTACGCCCGTTTATACACAAAACTGTAGAGGAACACTGAATATGCGCCTGCCGTATATCTTGAACCGCGAGGACGTGCCGGATGTTGAAATCACCGGATTGAGCAGCGACAGCCGTTCGGTACGCCGTGGGTTTTTATTTTTTGCTATGCCTGGATCTAAATTCGACGGGCGTGAATATATACAGGATGCGATCCGTCATGGTGCGCGTGCCATTCTGGCACCTGTCGGCACACCGATGCCGGAATGCATGCATGGCCTTGACGAAATTGCCTGGGTCGAAGATGAAAATCCGCGTCACGCGCTTGCCGTTGCCGCCGCAAGATTCTATGGCAGCCAGCCGGAAACGATCGTTGCCGTCACCGGCACCAACGGCAAGACATCGACCGTCACATTCGCGCGGCAGATCTGGGAAAATCTGGGTTACCGTTCCGCATCGCTCGGTACGCTCGGGTTGCACGGTCACACCGTGCATCACGCGGGATCGATGACGACACCGGATCCGGTGAGATTGCATGCGCAGCTCGCAGATCTCGCGACCGCAGGAATCGATCACCTGGCGATCGAGGCTTCGAGCCACGGTCTCGACCAGTGCAGGCTCGATGGTGTCGTCGTATCGGCGGCAGGTTTCACCAATATCACGCGCGACCATCTCGATTATCACGGCACGATGGAAGAATATGCCGAGAGCAAGCGCATCCTGTTCGACAAAATCCTGCGCGCCAACGGCACGGCGGTCGTCAACGCGGACACCGAAGAGAGCGAACATATCAAGGCGATCTGCGAAGCCCGCGGCGTTAAATACTGGTCCTATGGTTACAAGGGGCAGGAGCTGAAGATCATTTCAAGGGAGCCGACCCCGGACGGACAGAAATTGTCGCTGGAAATTCTCGGCCAGGAAATCGATTTCACGCTGCCGCTCGTCGGCGAGTTCCAGGTGATGAATATGCTCTGTGCTGCGGGGCTTGTTCTGGCACGTTGTCAGAAACGTGTTCAGGAGGTGATCGATGCGCTGCCGAAACTGCGCGGCGTGCCGGGACGGCTTGAGCTGGTCGAGGGTCACAAGGAAGGTGTCGCGGTCTATGTCGATTACGCCCATACGCCGGATGCACTTGAGAATGTTTTAAAAGCGTTGCGTCCGCATACAAGAAAGATGCTGGTCTGTGTCGTCGGCTGTGGCGGTAACCGCGACCGTGGCAAACGCCCGCTCATGGGCAAGATCGCGCAGGAGCTCGCTGATATCGTCATTATTACGGATGACAATCCGCGTAACGAAGACGCGGCCCAGATCCGCGCGGAAATCAAACAGGGCGCACCGCACGCGCGTGAAATCGCAGATCGCCGCCAGGCCATCCGCGCCGCTATCAAGTTTTGCAAGTCGGGAGACGTTCTCGTGATCGCCGGTAAGGGCCATGAACATGGCCAGATCATCGGCGAAAGCGTGGAGCCTTTCGATGACGTGGAAGAAGCACATTTAGCGATGCAGGAGGCATCGTAACAACAAGGAAAAAACAAAGCACACGACAAGTACATTAAATAAAGCACCTTCAAATACATTATGGACATCGACAGAGGCCGCTAAAGCGGTTTCGGGAAAAACATCGGGCGAATGGTTTGCAACCGGCGTTTCAATCGACAGCCGCTCGATCGAGAAGGGCGATCTCTTTATCGCGCTTCAGGGCGAAAATGGCGATGGTCATAAATTCGTTAAATCCGCTATCGAAAAGGGCGCAGCTGCCGCTATCGTTTCGCAGGAGATCGAGGGCGTTGATAATTCAAAGTTATTGATCGTTGCCGACACATTCAAGGCATTACAGGATCTGGGCATCGCGTCACGCGCGCGCACGGGCGCAAAAATTATCGGCGTGACGGGCAGCGTCGGCAAGACCGGCACCAAGGAAATGCTCGGCAAGGCTTTCTCGCTGTTCGGCGAAACATCATGGAGCGTCAAGAGCTTCAACAATCACTGGGGCGTACCGTTATCCTTGTCACGCATGCATGCCGGGAGCGATTTCGGCGTTTTCGAAATGGGCATGAACAACCCGAATGAAATCACACCGCTCACCAGACAGGTTCGTCCGCATATCGCGATCATCACGACGGTCGCACCTGTACATGTCGGAAATTTCAAGGACGGCATTCAGGGGATCGCAAAAGCCAAGGCCGAGATTTTCGCCGGTGTCGAGAAGGGCGGTGTTGCCATCATCAACCGTGATAACGAACATTTCCAGACGCTTGCCGATGAGGCGAAAAATCAGGGCGTTGCCAAGATCCTGACTTTCGGCGAAAACGAAACGGCAGATGCAAGGCTGATCGATTGTCTCGTCGCATCGAACGGCGTGCGCGTGCAGGCAAATATCATGGGCGAAGAGATCACGTTCGTTCTCAAAGATGCCGGATGGCATATCGCGATGAATTCGCTGGCCGTCCTTCTCGCGCTCAAAGTCTCCGGCCTCGATATCAAAAAAGGCGTGAAAGCGCTTGAGCAGATCGAACCGCCGGCAGGTCGCGGCAAGCGCGAGCTCTTGGATATCGGTGATAGTTCGAACCCTGTCACGCTTATCGACGAAAGCTACAATGCCTCGCCGGTCGCCATGCAGGCTGCGTTCAAGGTTCTGGCCCTGATTGATCCGGGTCGCAACGGCCGCCGGATTGCGGTTCTCGGCGATATGCTGGAACTTGGTGCGGACGGTGCGAAACTCCATGCTGACCTCGCGCTGCCCCTCAAGGCCGCCAATGTCGACCTCGTTTATACCTGCGGGCCGCTCATGAAAAACCTCAATGATGCGTTGCCGAACGATAACCGTAAAATCCATGTGGCCAGCAGCGTGGAATTGGGCCAGATTGTGCCGGATGTGCTTGTGCCGGGCGATGTCGTGATGGTAAAGGGATCGCTCGGGAGCAAAATGAGCGTCGTGGTTGAGGCTTTACGTGCCCTGCCGGCCAAGAAGAAAATCGCCAATGCGCAAACAAGCGCGGAAGGAAAATAAGAATGTTATATAATCTGCTGACACCGCTTGGCGATCATTACCTGATTTTCAATCTGTTCCGCTATATCACCTTCCGCACCGGCGGTGCGATCATGACCGCCTTGTTCCTGTCTTTCATTATCGGGCCGCGCATGATCGTGTGGCTGAAATCCATTCAAGGGTCGGGCCAGCCGATCCGCAATGACGGACCGGAAACTCATTTCAAGAAGGCGGGCACGCCGACGATGGGCGGGCTGATGATCCTGCTCAGCGTCACGATCAGCACGCTGCTCTGGGCTGATCTGAAAAACCCGTTTATCTGGATCGCGCTTCTGGTCATGGTCGGTTTCGGCCTGATCGGTTTCGGCGACGACTATCTGAAGCTCACCAAGAAAAACCCGAAAGGCCTTTCAGGTAAACTCAAGCTTGTGATACAGGCGATCATCTCTGCAATCGCGACGGTCGGTATCGTCCACGCGCTGCCCGAGAGCATCGGCACCGGTGTTGCGATTCCATTCCTCAAACACTTCTTTATTCCGCTCGGCGCGTTCTTTTATATATGGGCGGTGCTGGTGATGATCGGCTCCTCGAATGCCGTCAATCTGACCGACGGGCTTGACGGATTGGCCATCGTGCCTGTGGCGATTGCCGCAGCGTCATTCGGACTGATCGCGTATCTGGTCGGACGTGAAGATTTCTCGACCTACCTGCAGATCTCTTACGTGCCTGGAACGGCGGAGCTTACCATCATCTGCGGCGCTCTGGTTGGCGGTGCCATGGGTTTCCTGTGGTTCAACGCCCCGCCGGCCATGATCTTTATGGGCGATACCGGATCGCTTGCCATGGGCGGCGTGCTCGGCGCGATGGCGGTTATGGTCAAGCATGAACTGGTCCTTCTCATCATTGGCGGACTGTTCGTGATGGAGACATTAT
>JBEHYB010000087.1:0-9144 GCA_048498395.1 Pseudomonadota bacterium | reverse complement strand
CCGCGAAAAACTCCCGCGTGAAACTCATTGCCTGAAGGCGATGATCGCCGAGATCTACGGCAAGGAAACCGGCTGCGCCAAAGGCCGCGGCGGCTCCATGCATCTGATCGACCTGTCGGTCGGCTTTGAAGGATCGACGGCCATCGTCGGTAATTCTATTCCTGTCGGTGTAGGCCTTGGGCTTTCCATCAAGCTCGACGGCGACGACCGTATCGCCTGTATCTTCGTCGGCGATGCTGCGATCGAGACGGGTGCGTTTTATGAGGTGGCTAATTTCGCGGCCGTCCAGAAGCTGCCGGTGCTGTTCCTCTGTGAAAACAATATGTATTCGGTCTATTCACCGCTTTCCGTGCGCCAGCCGACAGGCCGTCGTATTTATGAGATGGTCGCGGGCATGGGGCTGAAAACCGATCATGTCGACGGTATGGATGCCGTTGCGACTTACAATGCGATTGAGAAAATCGCCACATCGGTGCGCAGTGGCAACGGCCCGGCGCTGCTGGAAATTTCAACCTATCGCTGGCGCGAACATTGCGGCCCGAATTACGATAACGATATCGGTTACCGCGACGAGGCCGAATATCTGGCGTGGAAAGAAAAAGATTCACAGGCGCGGCTTGAGAAACTGTTGCTCGAGACGGGCAAGATTTCAGCCGAGCAGATCGCCGTGATGGACAGCAAGATCAAGGCGGAAGTCAATGAAGCGTTCCAGTTCGCGAAAGACTCATCCTTTCCGGACGCAGACAGCGCGCACTTATACCAATATGCCGGTTAGGAAATAAAAACATGAAATTCGGCGACGCGATAAAAGACGGAATGAAACAGGCGATGCGCATGGACAGCAAGGTGCTGTGCTATGGGCTTGGCGTGCCCGATCCGAAGAAAATCTTCGGCACGACGGAAGGGTTGCAGGAAGAATTCGGTCCTAACCGCGTATTCGATATGCCGATTTCCGAAAACGGCATGACCGGTGTCGGCATCGGCGCGGCGCTTGGTGGTTACAAGCCGGTTTTCGTGCATCAGCGTCTGGATTTTTATTTGCTGGCGATGGACCAGCTCGTCAACGGTGCCGCGAAATGGCATATGATGTTCGGCGGGCAGAAATCCGTGCCGATGACGATCCGCCTGATCGTCGGACGCGGATGGGGACAGGGGCCGACACATTGCCAGAGCCTGCATGCCTGGTTCTCACATATTCCGGGTTTGAAAGTCGTCATGCCGTCGACACCGTCGGATGCCAAGGGACTTCTTATTTCAAGTATTCTCGACCCGAACCCGGTTGTGTTTATCGAGCATCGCTGGCTGCATGCGATGGACGGCGACGTGCCGGAAGGCGATTACCGCGTGCCGCTCGGCAAGGCGCATTTAATGCGCGAAGGCAAGGACGTGACGGTGGTTGCGAGCTCTATCATGGTGCCTGAAGCTATTCACGCGCTCGATTTCCTGCAGGATAAAAATATTCATGCCGATCTTCTCGATCTGCGTACCGTTCGCCCGATCGACTGGGACGCGATTTATAAATCGGTTGAGAAAACAGGCCGCCTCATCGTTCTCGATATGGGGACCGAGACAGGATCGATCGCCGGCGAGATCATGGCGCGCGTGGCAACGAAATTCGGCGGCAGACTGAAGGCACCCGTCGAGCGTATCGCGATGCCGGATTATGCCGTGCCGACAAGCTTTGAGCTGACAAAAAACGTCTATCCGGATTCGTTCGATATCGCGGTGAAGATCATGGCGATGCTGGATGTGAAAGGCGATGCGTCACCGTTGCACGAGATGAAGAAATTCCCGCATGACGTTCCGGGCAACTGGTTCAGCGGCCCGTTCTAAGTCGCGGATTTTTCATCCCGTAATAATTTCGCATTTTTAAATCCATGCATGCCCATATGCCATTGCAGCGCCGCTGTCGCGCCTTTGATCGGTTGCAACAACAACAGTGACAATATAACCGTGGATGGCAGCCAGAGCGCGATATGCACCCAGTAAGGCGGCGCGTATTTAAGTTCGACGGCGAGGGCGAGCGTCACGATAAAATGTCCGACGATCAGGATGACATAGTAGGCAGGCATGTCGTCTGCGCGGTGATGGTGGAATTCTTCACCGCAATTCGGGCAGCTGTCGTTGATTTTCAGATAGGATTTGAAGAGGCTGCCTTCGCGGCAGCTCGGGCATTTGCTTTTGAATCCGTCCATAAGGGTTTGTTTTAACGGGGACGGGGTGGCATGGTCGGTCATAAAACGCTCCTGCGGCGGCTTTCTCTATATAAGATTGTGCACATATAAACATAAAACAGGGGTTAAAGGGACAATATTTGCCAATATTCTTGTCTTGAAAGGCAATTTTGTCATATTGTCGGCGTTCTCACACTGAGTAGAAGAATTGCCAATGATAATCGATAACGAAATTAGAGAGCTGGCCTACCTGATCGAGGATGTCGAAGATCTGGACCCATCGACCGCCCAAACCGCCCCGGCAATTCGCTCGCTGATCAGAAAAATAGATGCCGTCTGCGCGAGATCTGAAAACAAGCCGGATTTAAGACAAAATTCTACGCCAGGTTTTCAGCCCTATCCCGTCGATACGCAGGGCTATGCGGTTTCGTTCGATCCGTTGACGCAGGAAGCGGAATTTATGGAGGCGTGGCAGCGTCACGGCATGGTCGTCGGCAAGGGCATTGTCTCGGCGGAGAAATGCGAGCGGACAATCGCCGATATCAAGGCAAGATTCAATGCCATCAGCCGTGGTACATGCGATCTCGATAATCCCGCAAGCTGGAACGCGATGCCGGTCGACAATAACGGCACGCCGCTTTTATCGCGCGGCTTCTTGGAGATTTATCACGATAATGCACTGGCGAAACTGCGCCAGAATATTCGCGCCTATCTCCAGCATGTTTTGATATGGCGACGGGCGGATCTGTGGGTCAGTTTCGACCGCGTCGGCGTGAAACTTCCGCACCATGAAGAATCAAAAGCCTTGCCGTTGCATGTCGACCAGAACCCGAACGTGCATCCGGATTTCAAAACGATACAGGGCGTGCTGGCCCTGACCGATTGCCCGGCGGAACGCGGCACGTTTATGGGCGTTCCCGGATCGCGCGATTATTTCCCGCAATATGCCGGAATGGCAAAGAACATGGGCGAATATGTCGAGCTGGATATCGCGACACCTGTGGGGCGCGAGCTGCAATCGCATGCGCAGGTCATTCCGCTCAGGCAGGGGGACATGCTGTCCTGGGACAGCCGCACGACGCATGCCAATACCGAAAACACGTCGGATAAAATGCGTATGGTGTTTTATATGTCCGCCGGTCCCGCGAAAGCGATGACGGGCGAGGAAGCTGCGGCAAGGCGTGAAGCGCTCAAGACCGGGCTCGGCAGCAATGTCCGCGAGGCGATCATGCATGCGAGCAAGAAGCCACGCTTTACCGATGAGGCAAGAGTGGCGCAAACACGCCAGGCTGAGAAACTAAACCTGCTTGGAAAAGTTTTATATGGAGCTGTCAGTTATGACGAAATTACCGCACCGCCTGCTCCTTAACGCGGAGCCTTTCGGTTTCGGTCCGACAGCGGCGATTGCCGGGCTGTTTCCGCATCTGCGCGCGCATTTTTCCAAAATCGGCTTTATGGGCAAAAGACATACGCTCGATCTGCAGCGAAACCTGCCTTATGACGCGATTCATGACATTACCGATGTTCCAAAATTAAAGAGATGGGAAGCGGTGCGCGCCATTCTGCCGGGCTACGATATTTTGCTTACCGCGATGGATCACAAGGTCGCGGATGAAGCGGAAAGGGCGGGCATGAAAGTCATGTATTATGACGCGCTGGCCTGGTACTGGCCGTCGATCCCTGAATCGGTCCAGAAAAGCGATCTCTATCTTGCGCAGGATTTCTTCGGCGTGAAGGAAAGGCTTGCGCAAGTCTTCGCGCGTCATGCAAATGCCCATATCGTGCCGCCGATCATTCCGCTTTGCGCCAATGAGACCAAACGCGAACATGTGCTGATCAATCTCGGCGGGTTGCAAAACCCGTACTGGCCGGTCGAGGATGTAGTCGATTATGCAAGATCGGTCATCAGCGCGCTGAAGAAAGTGATCCCTGAGAATGAAAAAATCATCATTTCTGCGAGCGAAGCCGTTTCAAAAGAGCTCGGCGAGCTGGGGGTCAAAACATATCCACGCGAAGAGATGGAAGACATTCTCGCGCGCAGCAAGGCAAGCTTTATGACACCGGGGCTTGGCAATATATACGATGCCGCCGCGCATAATATCCCGACGATCTGGCTGCCGCCGGCGAATGACAGTCAGGGCCAGCAGCTGATGCTGCTCGAAGAACACGGCATGAATGACGGCATGCTCAACTGGTCGGAACTGGTGGAAGGCGGCGATATTAATTACAGGCATAACCAGCCGGAAGTCCTCGCGAAAATTGCGGAGCTTGCTTCGTCGCTGACGAAAGATGAAAACATGCAGGCCAGATTGTCAGGTGCCGCGGCCGCCAAATACGCTCTTATCGCGCGCGAACAAGACAGCAAAACCACGGCCATTATCGATATGTTCGGACGCGGCGGCGAAGAGGCGATTGCAGAGCGCGTCGTGCGTGCGGCCAGCGAATACAAACTCCCGGCGGTGCACTATGGCTGATTATTATTTCGGATTGCCGGGCAAATTGACGCTGTGTTTCAAAACGGCGTGTAAAATAGAGCCTGAAAGCCAGATCATGCTGAAGCTCGGCGCTTACGTGCCGGGTCTCAAATTGCTGAATAAAGCCAGCTCAAAACCTGATCTGACCGTCGAGCATATCAAGTCGGATATCCCTGCACTCGAGCAGACGGAAAACCATATAAAATTCTACAGCATATTCGGGCAGGATTTCCCCGAAGATCTCTATCACCTTCTCTATGCGGTGGAGAGAAAATTGCTGCTGGAGAAGGGGTTTTACAGCGTCCATGCCGCCTGTGCCGGTGAGGGGAATGATTATACGCTGCTGATCGGGCATTCGGGTGCGGGCAAGACGACGCTGGCGCAGAATATGATCGACAAGCATGGCATGAAACTTTTTTCAGGCAACAAAACGGTCGTCGAGTTCACACCGAAAGACGGTATCCGCGCGATTGCCGGGACAAGAACGATGACAGCGCTGGACGACCGGCAGGCGCGCTATGCCTATGAGATCGAGCAGACGCAATATGCACCGTCGGAGAAAGTCGATATCAAGCGTATCGTTTTCCTGCGCGTCAATGAAGGTGTCGAAGAAGACGAAGTTCTGAAACCGCTGAGCCCGCTGCATAGCCTCTATCCGTTTTTTATGGATGCGGTGAACGCGGATATTATCGTGAATGGCGTTAATATATTCGACGGGGCGGCCACAAGGGAATCCAAAGAATATCTGACAGAAAAGCTTTCGAAATCGTTGACGCATGTTCCTGTGCGCAAGATATCTGGTTCGATCGATTTCATGCTTGAGCGTATCATGTCGCCGGGCCTGCATTCATGAACGGCAGGTCGAAGATATTGTGGGGCGTGTGCGGCATAGGAAACGGCCATACATTCCGCCAGTTGCCGCTGATCGAATATTTCTCGATAGAAAACGATATCGTGATCTTCGGTTATGGCGAGAGTTATAATTTTTATAAAAAGAAATTTGAAAACCATCCGCGCGTGAGCGTTGAAAAAGTGGCCGTGCCTTTTCTTGCCGGGAATGCGCAAGGGCTTGATTTTGAAGCGACGGCAAAGCGCGTGGACAAGGATATCGATTATCAGGGTATAAACGCGGCGGCCATGGCGGCGGCGCAGGCGCGTATCGGCAAGCCCGATCTGGTCGTCTCGGATTATGAACCGGTGAGCGCACAATACGCCTATGCCTATGGCGCGCCGCTGGTCACGATCGACCAGCAAAGCAAATATCTGAGTGGCGATTTCCCGGCGGGCCTCAACGCGCAATGTTTTAACGATGAAATCATGCGGTTGCACATGTTTTTCCCGAAAGCCGAAAAACGTCTGGCCTGTTCTTTCTTTAAAGTGGCAAGAAATCCGATGGCGGCAGAAGATGTCGATATCGTGCCGCCGGTGCTGGGCGACAGGATAACCGGTATGGTGCGCCATCCCGGAGAGGACAGGAAATCCATCCTCGTCTATCTTTCTGCCCAGCAGGGTTTATCGCAGGGCCTTGAGGAAATGCGGGATGTGTTTGAGAAGTTTCCTGATATCGAATTTCACCTGTTTTCAAAACGCCCGGTGGAATCCTCCATATCCAATCTACGACAATACCAACATGGCGATTCCCGCTTCTTTAGCCGGTTGCAGAATTGCAGCGCGATTATCACAACGGCGGGGCATACATTACTCTCGGAAGCGATGCATCTGGGTATACCTGTCTATTCGATGCCTTTGCCAATATACGAGCAGCAGATGAACGCCCATGTCATTCACGAGAATGGCTTTGGTGTATCCCATCCATGCCTCGATGAGAAAGTCCTGCGCGATTTTATTGACGGGATTCCGGAATTCGCGAACGCGATTAAGCAGGACAGGGACGTGCTGTTACGCGATCCCGGGCAGAAACCTATTATCGCCGCCCTACAGCGATATCTTTAATAGACACCCAACGATTTATAGAGCGCAATGAGCGCTGTGGCCTGCGCCGATTCCGCCGTCACGACTTCCGCATCGGCATTATTGGCGGTTCTCTGGCTGTCGAGAACGTCAAGGAAAGATATTTCGCCTTCCTTGTATAATTGTTCCGAAAGCGTCAGCGATTTATGCGCGTTGCCGGCGGCCTGTTCGAGCAGCGTATATCTCTCCTGCACTTTGGCGTAATCGGTGAGTGCGGTTTCGACATCGGTGACGGCCTGCAGGACTGTTTTGCGCCATAACTCGTAAGCCTGCATTTCGCGCGCCTGCGCCGCGTCGATATTTCCCTGAATGCGGCCGAAATTCAAAAGAGAGACGGCGGCGTTCATCGTGCCGGACCAGATTTTCGTCGGATCGATCAGGTTTGAATCCTGCAACCCGAAAAATCCGCCGAGCGTTACGGTCGGGAAGATATCGGCGATCGCCGCATCCTTAAGGTCGGCCTGCGCGCTTAAATTGGCGGCGGCTGCCTGTATGTCAGGGCGTTGCGCAATCGTCTGCGCCGGTGACAGGAGCGCGGGCTGTATCTTGCCGAGGATAGGCGTGGCCGGTGCCGCGACAATTGGCGCGATATCGGCAGGGAGCGCTCCGGTCAGGACGCTCAGGCGCAGGCGGGCATTGTCCTGCAGGCGCTGGAATTCAGGAATTTCAGCTTTTGTCGTGTTGACGAGGCCTTGCGCCCGTTCGACATCGAGCTGCGGCGCTTCGCCTTGTTCCTTCTGGCTGTTGATCAGGTCGAGTGTTTTCTGCTGCGCTTCGAGATTTTTTCCGGCAATGGCGGCCTGTTTTTCGAATTCGCGATATTCGATATAGGTGCGGGCGATCTCGGCGACGAGGGTCAGGCTGGCGTTATTATAGTCGGCTTCGCTGGCGAGGACTTTGGCATCAGCTGCGCTCACCGTGTTGCGGTTGTGGCCGAATATATCGAGCTCATAAGACGCGTCAAAACCCGCCTCATAAAAATCGCCGGTGCCGTCCGCGACCGCTGCTGCGCGGCCAGCGGTTCCCGATAATCCGATTTGCGGGAAGAGGGTGGATTTGGCGGCTTTCTTCAGGCCGCGAGCCTCTAATAGACGCGCCTGCGCAATACCGCGATCCGGGCTCGATTTCATACCGATATCAACAAGCTGGTTGAGGACAGGATCGTTGAAGCCTGTCCACCAGTTCTTCAGGCCAGCTGGGTCGACATTCGCAATGCCCGATGTAGAGCTTGTCCAGGCTTTCGGGTCGGGCACGGGTTGGCGGTCGTCGCTTGTCGTGAAACAGCCGGTTAAAAGCGCGGTCGTGGCAAGAAGCAGAAAATATTTCATATCGAGGTGCCTTTATTCCTGGCGAGCAGGATCGAGATTTTGCGCAAAAGAACATAGAAAACAGGTGTCAGGAAAATACCGAAGAACGTCACGCCGAGCATCCCTGAGAACACCGCGATCCCGATCGAGTGACGCATTTCAGCGCCCGCGCCATGCGAGGTGACAAGCGGCAGCACGCCCATGATGAACGCAAATGATGTCATCAGGATCGGGCGCAGACGCAACCGGCTCGATTCAATCGCCGCTTCGACCGGTGTGCGTCCGTGATGTTCGAGTTCGCGCGCGAATTCGACGATCAGGATGGCGTTCTTGCAAGCCAAGCCGGCGAGAACGAAAAGGCTGATCTGGGTGAAGATGTTGTTATCGCCGCCCGTCAGGTGAACGCCCACGAGAGCCGCGAGAATGCTCATCGGCACGATCATGATAACGGCCATCGGCAGGGCAAGGCTTTCATACTGGGCCGCAAGGACCAAGAAGACGAGCAGGATACAGAGGGGAAATACGAGCATCGTCGTGTTACCGGCGAGAATCTGCTGATAGGTCAGTTCCGTCCATTCGAACTGCATCCCCGGCGGCAAAGTTTCCTTGAGGATTTTGGTAATGGCGGCCTGTGCCTCACCGCTTGAGAAGCCGGGACCCGCATTGCCGTTCAGATCGGCGGAGCGATAGCCGTTATAGCGCGAGGCGGTTTCCGGGCCGAACGTTTCCTTGATATCCATGACGGAGCCGAGCGGAATCATCTGGCCTTCCAGATTGCGCACCTGCAGGCGCGCGATATCTTCGGGGCGCGAGCGGAATTCCTTGTCGCCCTGCGCGATCACCTGATAGGTGCGGCCGAACTGGTTGAAGTCATTCACATACATCGAGCCGAGATAGACCTGCATCGTCTGGAAGACGTCATTGACGGAAACGCCGAGCTGCTGGATCTTCGTGCGATCGAGATCGGTGAAAAGCTGCGGCACGTTGACGTTATAACTCGAGAAGACACCTGCGAGCGCCGGGGTCTGCCAGGCTTTGCCCTGCACCGCCTTCATCGCGTTATCAAGCGCCTGATAGCCCTGATCGGTGCGGTCCTCGACCTGCAGCTTGAAGCCGCCGATCGTGCCAAGGCCCTGCACAGGCGGTGGCGGGAAAATCGCGATAAAGGCACCGTCGACGGCGGCGTATTTCTGCTGCAGCTTCTGGGCGATGGCGAAA
>JBEHYB010000086.1:0-9411 GCA_048498395.1 Pseudomonadota bacterium | reverse complement strand
AGTCACAACCCTCGATGGCGGCTTCAGCCTGCGGCGGAGCCTGCTCGCCGGCTTCCGTTGAAGGCTCGGCAATTTTCCAGTTGCGAAGAGCGGGACGCGCGCCCTGAAAAACACGGGCTGTCGGAGACGGCGCATCGCCAAGATCGATAACGACCTCGTTCGGCTGATCTTCGGTGCTTAAAAGTTTGCTGCGCAAACCTGACTGGGACGACAGAGTCATGGGGCGGACCGCTCCTCAAAAAATATAAAAATGTGTTTTGGATAGGTCGAGACTGCACGCCCCTCCTATAAACCGCAAGCACCGTTTTAAGAAATTTTAAGGTTATCCCCACAACTTAAAATATATTCATAAGCCGTTAGATTCTCTGGGAATAATCGTTCGTGAAAGTGATTATTTACCGCCGCATATAGGCTTGCTTGGACCGAAGCCCGGGAAGAAGGTCGAAGCCCATTTATGCAACGCGGCCCGATCCATTGTCGCAGCCTTGGAAATGCGCGGCATATAGGCGGCGCAGAAAGCATCAGGGCGCATGACAGCGGCATCTTTGGAGATCTTATTTGCAAACTGCGTACGCAACGAATGCATTTCGCGATCCGGATCGGCATCGCCACGCGCCTTAAAGTGCTTTACCAGCAACATTTCATAAGTTGCGAATAAATCAGCATTTTTGGCCGTGAATTTACGGAATTGCGAATAAAGGTTTTCTTGTCCCGGCGGTGTCAGGTGCTGGCAGTTCAGGGCAATGACCATCAGTTCGGAATGGATACGCACGCCCTGCTCGGCTTCGGCTTCCAGCGGTGTGTAGCAATCTGCAAAGGCAGGTGAAGAAATTGCAAGAACTGCAAGAAACGTAACCAGAAACTTCATTAAATCCTCAAGATGTAAAAACAGGGGTGATCGAGGCTTTTCCTTCGAAATGCGCCAGGATATTCGCCAACACGATCTGACCCATTCCCGTTCGAGTCTCCTGCGTAGCCGTGCCTATATGGGGCAAGAGAACTACGTTGTCCATCGATTTTAAAGCTTCGGGAACTTCAGGTTCGTTTTCATACACATCCAATCCCGCACCCGCTATTTCCTTATTACTCAGGGCAACAAGAAGATCCTCTGTATTGACGACACTGCCGCGCGCGATATTGATCAGATAGCCGCTTGGTCCAAGCGCTTTCAGCACTTTATGATTGACCAGATATTTTGTCTCGGCCCCGCCCGGACATGCCGCCACGAGTATGTCGGAAGCGGCTGCCATCTGCGGCAGATCGGCATAAAATTGATAAGGCACGTCCTTCTTTTCATGCCGGCCGTGATAGACGATCTTCATGTCAAACGCCGCGCAGCGTTTGGCAATCGCCGCGCCGATATTGCCAAGCCCGATAATACCGACCGTTTTCCCGGTTAACGATGCCCCCAGCGGAAAAGGCCGCCACCCGCCTGTTCTCACACAGACATCAGCCTCTACAATACGGCGCAGCGTTGCAAGGATAAGGGCAAGCGCCGTATCCGCCGTATCGAGCGTCACGACATCGGGCGTATTGGTGACAGTGACATGCCGCTCGGATGCAGCCTCAAGGTCGATATTATCGACCCCCACTCCATATTGCGCGATCAGCTCCAGATTGGGCAGGCCCTCGATCATCCGGCGCGTCACCTTCATGCCGCCGGCAGAGGATAAAATCCCCACAATATCGTTTTTATGCGATTGCAGCTCCGCCTCCGGATCGCCGCCTTTCCAGAGCTTCAGGACATTGAAATGCTTTTCAACTTCACGCATTTCAGGGGGCAAAAGAGAGCTAAGGGCCAGGATGGTTTTTTTCATTTTTCACTGTCATCCCCGTCAGTGAGCCGCAGGCGAGCGTGAACGGGGACCCAGCATATATGTGAACCGCAAAGCGGTTCTCTTTACTGGATCCCCGCCGTGCCAATCATGGCTTCGCCATGATGCCGCGGGGATGACGGGTGTTGTTATTATTTTTAGTGAAACTGACATTATCATGCTTTATAACCCCTTCCAATAATGGAAAATACGCAAAAGAAAAAACTCTACGTCAAGACCTGGGGCTGTCAGATGAATGTCTATGACAGCCGCCGGATGTCCGACGTTTTAAAGCCGCTGGGCTATGAAACCGTGGAAGCCCCCGAAGGTGCCGACATGGTGATTTTGAACACCTGTCACATCCGCGAAAAAGCGACAGACAAAGTCTTCTCGGAACTCGGTCGTTTACGCGAACATAAAATCGAAAAAGAAAAAGACGGCGGACAGATGATTTTGGCCGTCGCCGGTTGCGTCGCGCAGGCAGAAGGCGAAGTCATTACCGACCGCGCCAAATATGTCGATATGGTTTTCGGCCCGCAGGTCTATCACGAACTTCCCGAGATGATCGCGAAAATCACCGGTGCCTATGGCCGCGAACGCGTCATCAATACCGACTTCCCGACGGAAGAAAAATTCGATCGCCTGCAAGGCGAAAATGCCGATCAGGGCCCTTCCGCGTTCCTGTCAATTCAGGAAGGATGCGATAAATTCTGCACTTTCTGCGTGGTTCCCTATACGCGCGGCGGTGAATTTTCACGCAACGTCGCAGGCATTCTGGACGAAGCGAAACGCCTTGCAGATATGGGCACGATGGATATCACCCTGCTTGGCCAGAACGTCAACGCCTTCCACGGCGAAGGGCCTGACGGCAAAATCTGGAGCCTCGGCCGCCTGCTCGAAGGTCTCTCGGAAATCGACGGCATCAAGCGTCTGCGTTACATGACATCGCATCCGCGCGACGTAGATGACGAACTGATCGCGGCGCATCGTGACCTACCGAAAGTCATGCCGTTCCTGCACCTGCCCGTACAAAGCGGCTCGGATAATATTTTGAAAATCATGAACCGCAAGCACACGGCGGATTTCTATCGCGAGATCATCGCAAAGTTCCGCACGGCGCGCCCGGATATCGCTTTCTCTTCCGATTTCATCATCGGCTTTCCCGGCGAAACGGATCAGGATTTCGAGGATACGATGCAACTGGTCCGGGACGTTAATTTCGCCCAGTGCTTCTCATTCAAATATTCGGCCCGTCCCGGTACACCTGCCGCGAATATGAAAAATCTTGTTTCGGAGAAGGTCAAAGCCGAGCGCCTGACCGCGCTTCAGGAACTGCTGGTTCAACAACAACGGGACTTTAACCAGGCTTGCGCTAATAAAATTATCCCGGTCCTGTTCGACGGCTACAAGGCCGAAACCGGCACCCTGCACGGTCGGACCGAATATAATCAGTTGATATATGTGGACGGACCCCAATCTTTTTATGGCAAGATCCAGGATGTCCTGATAACAAGAGGTACGCCAAACACGGTTTTGGGCGAAATAATAAAAAACTAATCGATATCCTCTGAACAGGAAACTGCGTTGTGTCTGGACTTGCATTAGCTGCACAGATAGAAAAACTCTACAACGATGCCGCCGCCGATGAACAATTACTGGCGCGGAAATCCCCTTTTATTCAACGCATCGCCGACGAACCCCACACACTGTCACGGCTCGAATTTTACAATGATCACTACGCGGATTTGCTGAAAGACTGTGCCAAGGGCGATGTCTGCCTGATCGCAAGTAACGATGCCAAAAAAGCCGTATCCGCCACGATGATCAAGGCACTCGATAATTTATTAAACGGCACAAGTTCCAAACTGATCCTGCTAGCACCGGATGCCGCTGTCGATGCACGTCCGGTTTTTATGAAAGCCCTGAAACAAATACTGAGCGATCTACAAATCACCAATCTAACCCATGCCCGCATTATCGAGCAGGCTTCGCCTGAATCGCTCAGCGTCCCAGCTTTTATTCAGGCGACCATTCTTGTCAGCAATGCCGATCTTTTCAAAAAACATGAAATGCGCGCGCTTTACAATATTCTCGGCCAGGACAGTAAAATGCTGATCTGCGGCAAGGATGACGGCAACCCGGACAATGGCTTCAGCCATGCAAGAAGGCTTTTAAACAAAGAGCCGGGCGTAACGACTTTGGAATTAAAACCATGATGACAGCGCCTGATTTTCAAAAAAGATACACGATGGGCTTCAAAGAAACCATAACGCCGGATCAAAAGAAAAATCTGGAGAATGTAGCCGCCCAGCTCGCGCGCACGCATGTCGCCGCGGATGATGAATATGCAATCAGCTATATCGGTCATACTTTTACATTCGTCTTCGAGACAAACCGCGAAGATTTATATCAAAATGCATGCAAAGCCTTTAACGAACTGGAACCTTCTCTCAAGAATTTGCAAAGCGGCGGTGTTATCAGCAATGCCCGCATCAAAAAGGCCGGCACCGAAACGCAAGCCCCCAATAATGATAATGTGACATGGCTGAAGCAGGTCGCGCTTAACGATCAAGCCACCGAACAGCCAAAATACATAGAATTCATCAAGAGAGCGATTACTTATTATCTCGACTCCAAACTGAAAAGATCCAAAGAAGATCTCTCTATTACGCTCGAAGATAACATGCTGACGATCAAATCCAAGTCTTTGCCCGATGGCGAGATCATGGAGATCATATTCCGGAGCTTCGCCGCCGATCCGAAATTCACCATTCTAGACAATCAGGCGTTGAGCAATCTGTATAGGACAACGCGAAACGCCTACACGACCGAAACAAGAAATCTCAGAAAGAACCCGGCCGCGAAACCCGCCGATACGGGCGTCAGAAGCATTCTGCCGACGCATTTCGAGGAACGCGAATTCAATCGCAACGATATTCCGGGTCTCAGAGAGCTGAAAGCCACCATCCCTTTCGGCAAGCGCAGTACAACGCAACAGGTTTTCCAACTCGCGGCTTTTGGCGGCGCAAGCTTCAGGGCCAGCCAGAGCGAACAGTTTATTACTGTCAGCCTTCCCATCTTTGCCGATCCGAAAAGAACGGAACTTATTCAAAACCAGATCATGAAAGGCCTGAACCGTCTCGCGCATCTGGCGCAGCTCGGGCAGTTAAAGCGCATGGATCAGGCGAGCGTGACCAAGGCCTTTGACCATGCAAACAAAGGCGATATTTCACGCTCGCGCAGTACGAACGCGACAATCAATTCCGTGCTCAATCCTAAAAAACAGCTGACTCCAAAAGGTCCGGAACCCGTGCAGTTCAGCCTGCCGCGTATCGACGAAAAACACACGCTCAAATCCGAAGACAAAGTCCTCGATAGATTTTCAACCGGCGATGTTACGCTGATGAAGGCTTTTAATGATAAGTCTGTTGTGTTGTCGATGACTGTCGCCGCCCCCGATGAAGCGGCGCAGGATTCAAAAGTCCGCCCGATTGTTTATCACGCGCTCGATAACCTGAAGCGCAAGCAATATCATAAAATTATCGTCGCCGGGGCTGCCGACCATTTCAATCATATGCGCGATGTCGTCGAAGAAATCGATTTTCTTCTCGGTCATGGCGATCCGGCCAAAGGCCGCGCCATCCGGGATAAATTATCTGACGAGAACAGGATTGAAATTACGGATACGCCGTTAAATCCGGGCGAAGAATGCAGACAGGCTTTCATCCTGCTGAACGGCGCGCAGGAATATACTTACGAGCAACTCTGGAACGTCATCAGCAAACTGCCCGACACCTCGACCACCAGGATCGCGTTTGTCGGCAATGATGAAAAATATAACGATCTCGGCTACGCCTCGAATTATAAATTCTTCTTCGACACACTGACGAAGGATCCGGGCTACGCAAGAATGGTCGCCGGCTTCCTGCCTGAAGATCAGGAACGTCCGAAAAATCCGCTGATCGAAAGAATGCTGATGAACGGCCATAACAAGCCACCGCAAATTATATCACAACAATCAACCCTGTTCCCGTCACCGGAACAAAAATAAAATACAAACAGGAGAGTACCAAAATGTCACAAGGCAAACGCACACTGAAAATAAAACCGGTCAACAATTTCGACCAATTACAGGCAGATGCCGACAGACAATTCAATAAATCAGCAAGTCAGAGCAACGACCCGCTGATGATGATCGACCCGAGAAACATGGCTTCATCCGATATCAAACTCGATCGCCCGGTCATTGCCAAAAACGCGGCGCAGAAAGCCGCTTTTGACGGGGTCCTGAAATGCGTTTACGGCGAACTCGACGGTCCCGGCGGTACATCCAAAACATTTACCGCGCTCGCTGCCGGTGTCTACGCTCTCTTGAGCGGAACAGCGAAGAACCTTATCGTCACACGCCCGGCTGTTGAAGCGCAGGGCGAAAGACTGGGCTTCATCCCCGGCGATGTTAACGAGAAAATTGCCCCTTACCTTCGTCCGATCGTAGATGATCTGGCCGACATGATAGGTCACCAGATGACAGCTCAGTTGCTGGAAAGCAAAATCATTCAAGTGGAACCACTCGCTTATCTGCGGGGCCGCACGCTTAATGGATTTGTCATCGTCGACGAAGCCCAGAACGTCAATAATGCATTGCTTGAAATGATGATCACACGCCTGGGCCCCGATGGACAGATGGTGTTCGCAGGCGATGCCAATCAGGTCGATATCCAGCTAAAACACAGGGAACTCGACGGCATGACCTTTATCAACGAGGCTTTGCGCGCAAGATTTGCTTTCCATGCAGCTACCAATCCTGAAATGGCCGCCAAGTTCTTCAGCTATTCGTTCAGCAAAGCGGATATCGTTCGCCACCCGCTCATCGCGGAAATGCTCGATGAATGCGCGAGGATCAAGGACGATCTCGCCGCAGGCAAGACTTTTGCCAAGCCGCAGGCCACGGCGGCCCTTGCTGCGCCTAAAGCTCCCTAAGAATGGACTGAGTACCGAGCGTAACCTCACAACAGGAAAACAAGAATATGTCTCAGAACAACCTGGCTTTAAAGGCGCTCTTTATCGAAGCCGATGAAGAAACTTCTTTTTCTGCAGAATATAAAAATTATCTGAAAGAGCCGACCCCTGGGACTTACCCTGAAAACCTGCCGCTGAAGTTGCGGGTGGGCGATCATTACAACGGAACCAAGACTGATATTCCGTTTCATGACGCTAACTTTATACCGACTATCAGAAGATTCGTAACTTCGCTGAATGCAACCCAGCCGGAATCGCGGCATATCTATCTCTATATTCCCGCCCACCGCACGGCTCAGGATCGTGTCCTGAACGTATATTGCCATGATCCTATTTTCGCGGAAGCGACCGTCATGGCGTTTAGAAATATTTTCCGTTCATACCGCAATGACGATCTTCTGTATCTCAATACGCAGGAACTCGTTTCAGACACGCTCGAAGAGTTTAAAAAAGTCACGAATAGCGAACCGGAGTTCAAAGTTGCTTTTATCACGGCTGCGGCTGCGAATAAAATGTCGGCCAATCGCGTCAAGGATTTCTGGATGAACGGCGGCCACATCGAAGCATCAGATACGGATCCGTCTGAAAAGATGAGTACGGGACGCATCAAGTTCCATGAAGACTCCGACATCTCGGCTTTTCAGGGCGAGAGTCAGTCAGGCTATTTGAAACTGACACAATTCCTGACGCAGGAACTTGGAATTAAATTTTCTCCTTCCATTCACAAACATTGCCTGGACATGGCCGGAGAGCCCGCAAATGTTCACATGGCATTTCTGATTGGAAAACAGTTTGCGCGGCTGGTCGATGAAGGCATTCCCTTCATCAAGGCTCAATTGCGTTTTGAACTTCGGGTTGCCAAGCAGACGCTTGACGAAGAACGCCTGAAAGGCATGTTTGGGAAAGACTACAAGAACCACCTGCAGCTTGTGGAAGCCCCGCGCAAAGCCGAAAGGGAAGATTCACCGCGCCGCAAAAGAACGCCTTTTGCCGTCAGAGATGCCAGACGCACCGTCAGGCACTTTAATATGGATGAATAAATTTAACTTTCCGGCCCGAATTTGTGCTATAATAGGTTTCAATACCCATTTTGAATGGATTGGAGCCTGCTATAGCAACAACTTTAGAATTCGACGACCTGTCCCTCGTTCCCCTGCTTTACGGCGAACATAATTCCCACATCACTTACATTGAGAAAACACTCGATGTCCAGATTTCGGACAGGGGCAATACGTTATCGCTCTCAGGCAATGCGGAAAACACCGCCATCGCCGACAATGTTTTGAAATGGATGTGGAAACATATCCAGAAAGGCAGAGAATTGACCAATGCCGATATCGATGGCGCAATCCGCTTTGCGCAACAGAAGAACAGCAATGAGAAGGTTGTAAAAATGAACGGCAAGCCAGCAGAGAATTCTCCCGAACAGATCGCGCTTTCCACCCGCAAGAAAAGTCTTGTCGCCCGCACGCCGACCCAGGCCAAATATATTCAGGCCCTGCGCCACAATGAAATGATCTTCGGCATCGGCCCGGCCGGTACGGGTAAAACCTATCTCGCCGTCGCGGCTGCCGTTGAAATGTACGAGCAGAATAAAATTGACCGCCTCGTCTTCACGCGCCCCGCGGTCGAGGCCGGCGAAAAGCTCGGTTTCCTGCCCGGCGACATGCGCGAGAAGATCGATCCCTATCTGCGCCCGATCTATGACGCGCTCTATGATTTCCTCGGAGCCGAACGCGTCGAGAAAATGCTCGAGCGCGGCGAAATTGAAATCGCGCCCCTTGCTTTTATGCGCGGCCGTACATTGAGCCGCGCCTATGTGCTGCTCGATGAAGCGCAAAACACAACAACATCACAGATGAAAATGTTTCTAAGCCGTATGGGTGAAGATACACGCATGGTCATTACCGGCGACCCGTCCCAGACCGACCTGCTCAACGGCCAGACCTCCGGTCTCAAGGAAGCTTTGCTGGTCTTAAGCGGCATCAGCGATATCGCGATTGTCGAGTTCAACAACAAGGATGTCGTGCGTCATAAACTTGTCGGCAAGATCCTTCAGGCCTACGACGAATCCCATCTATGACCGCGCCCCTTTCCACCGAAATCCTGATCGAGGAATCTTCCTGGTCGAAAAAACGGCTGGGCCTGCCGAAATTGTCGGATGAAATCCTTTTGCAGACCTGGAAACAGGTCAAAGGAAAAAGCAAAGCGAAGCCGCAGGTATCGATCGTCTACACGAACGACCGGAAAATCAAAAAACTGAACAAACAGTTCCGCGAGAAAAACAAACCGACCAATGTCCTCTCCTTCCAGATCTGGCCGGATATCGAGTCTATTCCGGCGGCAGAAGTTCCGATCGGCGATATTGTCCTCGCCTTCGAGACGATCGAGCGCGAAGCGGCTGAGACCGGCATCCCGTTCAAACATCACCTGACCCATCTTCTGATCCACGGCTTCCTGCATATATGCGGTTACGATCATATGAACGACGAGGAAGCCGAGATTATGGAAGGGCTGGAAATCCGGATTTTGAAGATCGCGCTTCTGCGCGCGTATCGCGTCGTCGCCGGCGGCGCGA
>JBEHYB010000085.1:0-9627 GCA_048498395.1 Pseudomonadota bacterium | reverse complement strand
CGTGGCGGCGGACGTTTACGGCGTTGCGCCGCATACGGGACGTGGCGGCTGGACATGGTATACGGGCTCGTCGGGATGGATGTATCGCCTGATTCTTGAATCGATATTGGGACTGCGGCTTGAAAATAATCAATTGCTGATCGAGCCCTGCGTGCCGCCAAGCTGGGGCACGTTCAGTATTGAATATCGTTACCGCAATACGAAATATCAGATCAATATCGTCATGGAAAATTCAGAGAAGGAAGAGATATCCGTTTTTGTGGATGAGCAGAAACAGATGCGACCCGTGATCTCTCTCGTCGATGACGAAAAACTGCATAAGGTTCAGGTCAATGTATTTAAATCACAGCCGCCTTTATAAATGAGATAATAAAAAACCCCGCCATTTGACGGGGTTTTAAACTTTTCGGAATGTCTTATTCCTATTTAATCGTTTTATTATCTTTGAGGGCATCAACCTTGTCGTGATGGTCCTGAAGCGTCGGCAATGTCGTCGAGGCGAAATCTTTCAGAACCACGTTATCGCCGTCCTTGGCATAGTCTTTGAACAGTGAAACCGCCTCGTCATGGGCATCTTCCTGCGCGTCGACATAGTCCTTGTCGAAATCTTCAGCCTTCGCTTCTCTCAGCTTGTCGAGTTTCTTCTGATGCTTTTCATCAAGGGTTGTCGGAACGTCAGAAGCCTTAACGCCGGCTTTAGGCAGGGCAGCTGTGAGTTTTTCATTAGCCTGTGTATGATCGTCGATCATTTTCTGGGCGAAAGACCTGACATCGGTGTTTTTAGATTTTTCCAACGCCAGTTTGCTGGAATCGATTTCGAATTTGCCTCCGATGGTCGCTTTTTCGACGAATTCTTTGGCGGTGTCTGCGGCATAGGCCTTCATGGATAGTATGGAAGCGGCGACAATGATCGTGCCGGTCAGTAAATAGGATAGTTTCATTATTTCCTCCTTTGGAATATGGGTCCAGATACAAATGGGCACCCCTTGGGAGACTTCAATTGCGAGGCGGAGAAATTAAAAAAAGAAATACGGGAACAAAATACAGCAAAGTTCGTTGGCGGCCGCTGTAAATCGGCAAAAATACCAATTGTAGAAAAGTGATAATCCATTAACATATACGTGGCTTATGACACAAAGGGGCGCGTTTATGGATTTGATATACTGGGATCACTATTACGATAAGGTTTTGCTTCTCAACCTGGCAATTGTGATCGGCCTTTTTACCTGCCTGAGGCTTTTCTCCGGCACGATCGCGCATATGAACGCGACCAAAGAGCTTTTGACCAAGGATAACCCGGCCTTTGGCATTTCGCTTTCCGGCGCGGCTTTTGCCCTGACCCTGATGTTAAGCGGGATCATTTATGGAGGCATGGAGCAGGAAAATCTCGATGCCGGCCTGACCGTTCTTCTTTATGGGGTGATCGGAATCGGATTGATGGCGGTGGCCCGTATTATCTTCGATAAGATTACATTATCCAAAATTTCCATACGCGATGAGATTGTAAATGGTAATAAGGCAGTCGCTATTGTAGACGCAGCCAATATCATCACAGCGGCTCTTATTCTGCGCGCGATCATGGTATGGGACACATCAAATTCAATCGAAGGCGTGACGGCGTTATTTGCAGGCTTTGCCGTATCTCAGGTCATATTGACGGTCACGAACCATTTGCGTTCGCGGATTTTCGGCATCATGAACAGCGGCAGTTGTATCCAGGAGCAGCTGAAAGGCGGGAATATCGCGCTGGCCCTGCGTTTTGGCGGACAGAAGATCGCTGTCGGCTTTGCGATGACAATGGCTTCAAAAATGGTCGTTTATGAAGAATACGATCTCCTCCCGATCCTGACCGCGTGGTTTGTCGCGTCCATTATCGCGATCATTCTCGTCAAGGCGGTATCCCATCTGGCCGAACAGGTCATCCTGTTCCGTGTCAATGTTAAGGAAGAGATTCTCGATCAGAGAAATATGGCGCTCGGCGCATTTCAGGCCGTGATCTATATATCGATCGGTATGCTGCTTTCCGCGCTCTGATGGTTATTTTCTGACGCAGGAGCTCAGGAAACCGTCCATAAATTGCCTGAATTCCGCGGCCGTCATTGTTTTATGACCCGCGGTCAGGGCTTCCTTGAATTTCTGATTGAAGCATTTCTGGTAGGTGTACTGGTTCGTCCAGTCACCGGTTTCCTTGACAGCGTCTTCGTTTAGAGTGACGCGGGCAACCTTGCCATCCTCGAATGTGGCGATCCCGAAACAGCTCATGGCCGAGGCTTCGAAATCTTCATAAGGCTTAAGGCCCTTATCCTCACCCCAGGCGAGGGTTGGGAAATCGCCCGGTGTAATATTCTCGGAATAAATAAGTTTGCCGTTTTCTACTTTCGCTTCCGTCACGCCATTATTGCAGCGGTCTCCGCCGGCGACGCTGTCCACCAGCTTAAGCAGGTTGCCATTCAGGTTGACCAATATGATGCTGCTGAAGCGCCCGGTACCACCCGTTTCGTTATAGGTTTCAACCGCCGTGCCAGCGGCGGTTTTCCCCAGAAGCTCGTAAGAAGCAAAGCCTTTCTCGGCGGGCATGTCGGGCTCAGCTGGAAATTCATAAAGGCTTCTATAACGGCCGTCTTCTATGCCCGTTTTGATGTTTTTATATCCTGAAATGCTTTCGCAGGTTGTAATATCGATCGGGGTCGTGCGCGGCCCATCGGCGGTAAAGAGTTGCTCGAAGCATAAAGGTGATACTTCCAGGCCGAGATCGGTTTTCAGCGTTTTCGGCGCGCCGTTCACGCCATTGGCCTGCGGCGTATCGGGAATGACTGTCGTGACATTTGCTGCGTCTTTTTTCTTGAAGATAGGGTGCGCCGGATTCGGGATATTGGCATCGACATCTGCCTTTTCATCGTCGGCAAGAGCGGTTGCCGTGGCGGAGGGTTCCATGGAGGCAACTTTTTCGCCGATATCGGGCCAGAATTTAAGGGCGATGGCGATGATAAAAATCAAAAAGGCTAATCCGACCCAAATATTCTTTCCGATTTTTTTGCTCATGTCGCGCCTGTTTCCTGATGATGCCTGTCTTGATGGAAGTCTAACACGAATTTGATTCGGGTGAGAAGTGGGCTTCGGCAAGGCATGATTTAATTATTTTTGGCTCAACCCTTGATTCTAAAGGAATTATCCACAAATCGTTTTAAGGGCCGCGCAGGCCCGTTTCGACTCCGGAACTCTCCGGGGAAAGATGAATCAAATGAATCAGTTACGGCAAAGTGTTTGCAATGGGAGTCATGTTGAGATTAGAATACTCGAACTGATTCTCTTATTCGCATCAGTAACCGAAGCACATTTCCTCTTCCCAGTATTCCACTCCGCACTACAATCGCGGGTAATTCAAAAATTAAGCTCAATAGGGTATCAAACCCGACCAGCGAACTTCGGAGGTCTGCCTCAATATGATCAACATCAGGATGAACAACGTGCAAAATACGTCTCCCAAACTTTCGCCTAAGATTACCGTCGTCGGTGTCGGCGGTGCCGGTGGTAACGCCGTCAATAACATGATCACCACCAACATGCCCGGCGTTGACTTCCTGGTCTGTAACACAGACGCGCAAGCGATCGGTGGTAACCTCGCGGATCAAAAAATCCAGCTTGGCACGAGCCTGACTGAAGGTCTGGGCGCTGGCGCGAAACCGGAAGTCGGTCGCGCGGCCGCTGAAGAGACGCTCGACGATGTCATGCAACATCTCGATAACGCCAATATGGTCTTTATTACTGCCGGTATGGGCGGTGGTACGGGAACTGGCGCGGCACCTGTTATCGCTAAAGCCTGCCGTGAAAAAGGCATCCTGACCGTCGGTGTCGTTACCAAGCCGTTCCACTTCGAAGGTACGCTTCGTATGAAGATGGCCGAAGAAGGCATTTCTGAAATGCAGCACTATGTGGATACGCTGATTGTCATTCCGAACCAGAACCTCTTCCGTGTCGTCAATGAAAAAACGACTTTTGCCGATGCTTTCAAAATGGCAGATGGTGTTTTGCAATCTGCCGTTCGTGGCGTTACGGACCTGATCGTTATCCCTGGTCTTATCAATCTTGATTTCAACGATATCCGTTCGATCATGCAGGAAATGGGCAAGGCCGTTATGGGTGTTGGCGAAGCTTCCGGCGAACGTCGTGCGACAGAAGCTGCAGAAAAAGCTATCAGCAATCCTCTGCTGGATGACATCTCGATGAAAGGTGCGCGTGGCGTTATTGTCAACGTAACCGGCGGCTATGACATGACTCTGTTTGAAGTGGATGAAGCCTGTAACCGCATCCGCGACGAAGTCGATGCAAATGCAAATATCATCTTCGGTTCGAGCTTCGACGAGCACATGGAAGGCACAATGCGCGTTTCCGTTATCGCAACGGGTATTGACGCGGCAGTCGCTGAAAAAAAGTCACGGACCTCCGCTCAAACGGGTGGAGGGTCTACGGTTGAGCGCGTAAGACTCGGCGCGTCAACTTCGCAAGCTGTTCAGCCGCCTGAAGGCTATGCAGCTCCGTCTGTCGCGCGCCCTGCTTACTCGGCTCCGGCTTATTCCGCGCCTTCGGCTCCAGCCTATCAGCCTCCAGTTCAGCAACCTGCGGTGCGTCCTGCTGCTGCGGCTTCGTATGCCGCCGCTGCCAGCTCACCTATGCAGCATTTTGCGTCACAGCCTCAACAGCAGGCCATGGCGTATGCAGCTCAGCCCGTTTATCAGCAGCAGCCGGAAGTTTATGCAGCGCCTCAGCGTCCGCAAAGCTACCAGTCGATCGTTGATCAGGCGGCAAGCGCCGAAAATGCCGTTCGTGGCCAGCGCTTCCAGGGTTCTTTCATTCCGCCGCAGCCGGTTGAATCGGGTCGCGATCGTAATGAAAGCTGGTCTGCGCCGGTTACCAACACCTATACGCCGCAAGTCGAAGTTGAGGTTGCCCCTGTAACGGCTGCCGCTCCTGAGAAAAAGCGTTCAGGTTCATTGTTCGAGCGCATTACGAGCGGTATTCGTCGCGAGATCGCAGCCGTTCGTGATCAGGAAGACCTGCCACAGGTCGCTGACACCGCGCAGCAATACGAGCCTGCGAAAGTTGAAATGCGCGCGCCACGCAAGAACCCGGATATGCCGGCACAAGGTCGTCTGAATATCGACGCACCATCGGGCCCGCCATCAGGCGATCCTGAACTGGAAATCCCGGCTTTCCTGCGCAGGCAAGCTAATTAGAAATTACGAAATTTGAAAAAGGCTCCTTCGGGAGCCTTTTTTGCTGCGTGCTTATTAGGCAGCCGCTTTAATTTCATCAAGGCTGGCATAAGACACCATCGCGCCCTTTTTAAGGCAGGCGAGAGAGCCTGCGCTGGCGGCAAATTTCATTGCATCGTCTAAAGAGTAACCTTGGTCCAGCATTGCTGCAAAAGTTCCGCAGAATGCATCTCCTGCGCCTGTTGTGTCGACAATCTTCGAAAGCTTAATGGCCGGGACGCGGTGTTGCGTATTGTCTTTCGTGCAGGCAATCACGCCATCTGCGCCTAAAGTTACGATACATGTCAGATCGTATTTTTCCGAAAGAGATTTTGCGCTGGCCATGTAGTCATTATTTTCAGTGAGTTGGAAGATTTCTGTCTCATTTAAAATGAGGTAGTCGAGAAATTCGAAACTATCGCTCCCTGCCGTATTGAAAGGGGCTAGATTGAGAATAACGCGCGCACCTTTTTGTTTGGCGCGGCGGGCAAGGGATTTTACTTCTTCGGGAAGTGTCTCCATTTGCATCAGAATTGTATTCTGCGGTGTCAGGAATTCATCCGGAATCTGTTTGGCGCGGGCTTCGAAATTTGTACCGGCGACAACGATGATCCGGTTTTCGCCGTTCGGCTCGACGATAATGATTGCGGTCCCGGTCGCTTTGTCGCCTTTGGTGACGAGTGAGGTATCAACATTTTGTTCATTTAAGACGGATGTCAGGTCGGTGCCAAAACCGTCCATTCCGACACATCCGGCCATATAGGTCTTTGCGCCAGCCCTGGCGGCGGCAACTGCCTGATTGGCACCCTTGCCACCGGGTAATTGAGCCAGGTCCTTCGTAATGATGGTCTCTCCTGCGGCGGGGGAATGATCCGGATTAATCACCAGATCCATATTGAGAGAGCCGAAAACTATAATCATGGACGCACCTTTTTATATGTCAGGCTGTCTGAATATCTTAAAATAGAGGCAAGGGCAACTTGCTGAAAATGTGTTATTTATCAATGGGTTATGATTGTAACACCGCGTTACAAAGCGTGAATTGAGGTTATTGCGGTGCCGTTCTATCTTTTAGCCAATAAGTTATTGATTATTCACAGCCCGAAGGCCCAAGCACATGCAACATACAATGTCCAAAACTGCCACTCTCTCTGGCATTGGTCTTCATTCAGGCGCTGAAACCACTCTTAAAATCAAAAAAGCAGATATCGGTGCGGGGATCGTTTTCATACGTACGGATGTTGCTGATCGCGACAATAAAATTGCCGCCAGATGGAATAACGTTGTCGATACGCGCCTGTGCACGATGATCGGTAACGAAGCCGGTGTCACTGTCGGTACAATCGAGCACCTGATGGCGGCGTTGCGCGCCTGTGGAGTTGATAATGCAATTATCGAGCTTGATGGACCAGAAGTGCCTATCATGGACGGTTCTTCCGAACCTTTCGTCCATGCCATCAACAAGGCCGGGCTGAAAACACTGGCCGCGCCGCGCCAGGCGATCAAGATCCTTAAGGAAGTTGTTATTGAAGACGGTGATAAACGCGTTGTTTTGAAACCCGCTGTCGGTTCCAAATTTAAATCCGAAATCGAATTCTCCCATCCTTCCATCGGCAACCAGTCCTATGAGATCGATATGTTAAGCGGTCATTTCATGAGCGATATTTCCGATGCACGTACTTTTGGTTTTATGCATGAAGTCTCCGCATTGCGCGCTATGGGTCTGGCGCTTGGCGGTTCCATGGAAAACGCCATCGTTCTCGACCAGCAAAACGTCCTGAACGAAGAAGGCCTTCGTTATGAAGACGAGTTTGCCCGTCACAAGCTTCTGGACGCGGTTGGCGATCTTTACCTCGCCGGTGCGCCGATCATCGGCCAGTATGAGGGCTTCAAAGCCGGCCACGCCCTGAACAACCAGATCCTGCACAAGCTGTTCGCGGCACCGGATGCCTGGACAACCATGGATCTTTATATCGATATCGATGCCGCTATCAGCGAGATGGTGCCGGCCCGTGCTGTTAAAGCCCAGCTTTCGGCGGCTGCCTAAGCCAAAAACTAGCGGAAAACCCCGCTTATTTTCCTAAATTGATATTCGATTTTTGTTGTCCCCGTGCTAGATAAGGGACATGAAAAAATTAGCTCTCCTGATCGCCGTATCGTCCCTAGCCCTCTCTGCCTGTTCGCATGAAAAAAGAGTAGATCCTGAAACGCTGGCCCTTCAAAAAGAAAGGCCGCCCGAGCAGATTTATGGCGAAGCGATGGCGGCGTACAAGGCCGAAGAGTATGAGAAAGCCGGTAAGCTTTTTGATGAAGTCGAGCGTCAGCATCCTTATTCCGATTATGCGACGCAGGCGCAGATCAAATCTGCCGAAGCGGCGTATGAAAACCTCCATTATGATGAGGCCATTATCGCGCTCGATCGTTTTATCGAACTTCATCCGGGGCATGAGCAAATAGATTACGCCTATTACCTGAAGGCGATGTGTTATTACGAACAGATGACGGATGTCGCGCGTGACCAGCAGATGACCAAGGACGCGCTTGATGCATTGAGTGTCGTTATCGACCGTTTCCCGGATAGTAAATACAGACGCGATGCTGAAATGAAACGCGACCTGACCATGGATCACCTGGCCGGTAAGGAAATGGAGATCGGTCGTTACTATCTTAAACATGGGGAAATGAATGCGGCTATTGGTCGTTTCACCACGGTTATCAAGGATTACCAGACCACGACGCATGCGCCGGAAGCATTGCTTCGTTTGGTCGAGGCCTATACGACGCTCGGTCTGAAGGATGAGGCTACGCGCGTTGCTGCGGTGCTCGCCTATAACTATCCGGGCAGCAGCTGGTATCAGGATGCCTATGATCTTCTTGATCCTGCCCAGAGAGAGAAAATTAAAAACAAAGAAAGCTGGGTCGACCGGACTGTTGGCTCATTGCTGAAGCCGAATTAAAAGGACAGCGGCGGGAAGATGTTAAAATCCCTCCACATTAAAAATGTCGTTCTGATCGAGCATCTGGTTCTCGATTTCAATACCGGCTTGTCCGCGCTGACGGGTGAAACAGGTGCCGGTAAATCTATTCTTCTCGACTCTCTCGGGCTTGCGCTGGGGTTCCGCGCAGAAGCAGGGCTTGTCCGCAAAGGGACCGATCAGGCGAGCGTCACGGCTGAATTCGAGCTCCCCGAGAACCATCCGGCGCTCCTTATTATGCAGGATCAGGAATTGGCCCCGACGCGGCATCTGATTTTACGCCGCGTGTTAAATTCCGATGGTCGCAGCAAGGCTTTTGTGAATGATGAGCCGATCAGCATAGGCTTCCTGAAAACACTCGGTGAAACGCTTGTCGATATTCATGGCCAGTTCGAAACTTACGGGCTTTTGAACCCGGCATTGCACCGTCAGGTGCTTGATGAATATGCGGAAGCGGGGAATTTACTGCTCGCAACGTCTTCATCTTACGATCTGTGGCGTGAGAAAATAGAGCGTCTGAAGCAGGCTAGGGTCGAAGCTGAAAAGGCTGCACTGAATGAAGCCTGGATGCGTGACAGTCTCAAAGACCTGGAAACGCTTGATCCGCAAGCAGGTGAAGAAGAGGAATTATTGGGTCTGCGTCAAAAGCTCCAGAACCGCACGGCTATTATCGAGGCTATTACCTTTGCCGAGAATGCGATAGCCGGTGAAAGTGGTGCGGATGCTCTGGTCGCACAAGCCTGGCGCGCGTTGCATAAGATGTCTGACAAGATCGGCGAGGAAGAAACCAAGCGCACGCTGGAAGTTCTCGATCGGGCATCTACGGAAATTCAGCAGGCGCATCGTAATATCGAGAATTTGATGGCCGATCTGGAATCTTCCGATCATAACCTCGAGACTATCGAAGACCGGCTTTATGCGCTACGGGCACAGGCGCGCAAGCATCATTGCCAGATTGACGATCTGCCGGCGCTCTATGCTGATTTTTCTGCCAAGCTCAAACTGGTCGACCATCAGGATCATGTCATGTCCGATCTTGAAAAAGAAATCGCGCAGGCGAAAGCCCAGTATAAAATCCAGGCCGAAAAACTCCACGACAAGCGCATCTCCGTTTCGAGCAAGCTTGACCAGCTTGTGAACAAGGAACTGGCTCCGCTCAAGATGGAGAAGGCGAAATTCAAGACTTCCGTGGTCGCGCAGGTTGATGAGACTGCATGGGGACCGAACGGCTACGATCAGGTTGCATTTCTGGTCACGACAAATGCGAACGCAGATCCTGCTCCGCTTAATAAGATCGCCTCGGGCGGGGAGATGGCGCGGTTTATGCTTGCGCTCAAGGTCGTGCTGGCGGAGGCCTCGAAACTCGCGGCGACTTATGTCTTTGATGAAATCGACACCGG
>JBEHYB010000084.1:0-9930 GCA_048498395.1 Pseudomonadota bacterium | reverse complement strand
CTCGCCGCCATGCGCCATTTATCCTCGCCCTCGATTTTTACGAGCGCGGCGTAAATGCCGTAAGAAGGGTGGATCGTCTCATTAAGCGCCATATTGGCGGTCGGATAACCAAGCTCGCGACCGCGCTGGTCGCCTTTTTGCACGACAGCCTGAATCTCCCAGTTCCAGCCCAGAAGCGCGCTGGCTTCCTGCATCTGCCCCGACTGGATCAGGCCGCGAATGCGGGTCGCGGAATAGATCGCATGGGTTGCGTCTTTGACAAGTCCGACCGTCGTGCAGTTGAGTCCGGCGGCCTGCAATGTCTCAAGCGAACCGGAGCGGTTCTGTCCGAAATGAAAATCAGCGCCAATCACTACATCTTTAAGGCCAAGTTTTTGGATCAGGATCTTATTGATGAAATCATCTGCGGTGAGATGTGCGGTATCCCATGTAAAAGGTAGAACGAAAACATTATCGGCTTTGGAAATACCAAGCCGTTCAAGTTTGACATCGGGCGGGGTAATACGGAAGGGCGCATCATCGGGACGGAACAGGCGGCGCGGATGCGGTTCGAACGTCAGGACAGCAAACGGCCTGCCGCGATCGAGCGCGATCTTGCGGGTGATCTCGAGCAATGCCTGATGACCGCGATGCATGCCGTCGAAATTACCGATGGCGGTGATAGAGCCGCGCGCGTCGGCAGGTATTGGTTGGGTCAGGTCGTAGACGTTCATAAAGTATTATTAAACATAGATGCCATTCTTGCGAAAGCGGGAATCTGTCTTCTACGGCTTCGTTTGGTAACTTAAGAAGGTTTGAACCACAGAATACACGGAATTCACAAAAGGTTCTGTGCCTTCTGTGAATTCCGTGGTTCATAAAATGATAAATGATGTTTTATTTAACTGGTTTGCAAGCCGGATAGTCTTTGGCTGAAACGCGGCTCCAGTACTGGGTCTTGCCGAAAAGCGGAATGCCGACATAGCCGCGCAGGTATAGCTGATCTGCGGACGTGACCGAGATTGTCGCGTTATATACGTCGCCTTCATCGGCCTTGTAGATCTTGCCGGATTCCCAGACTTTCGCGTTCTTCGGGTTTTGTACGAAACCATAAAGAAGCGGCAATCCGCACATCGGCGTATCGCGCTTTGTGGCATCAGGGTTCTTGCTGTCTTTTTGCATGCCGCCTTCGATGATCCAGGCGACCTTGCCGCACAGACTATTACCGCAATGATCGATTTTGACGACGGCGCGTTTGTTCTCGGTCAGCCATAATCCGGCAGGATCCGGCGTTTCTGCAGCGAAAGCGTATGAGGCTAAAAATAGGGTAAGCAAAGTCGCAAGTAAGATTTTCATGTGATCTCCCGTGTTGTCATTCTGAGCGTAAGCGAAGAATCCAAAAGCAGTCGAGATGAGATCCTTCGCTTACGCTCAGGATGACATTCAAAATATACTATATAGATTTATTATCCGACATTTTGGGAGGGGTTACAACCTTGGCCTCGGCTGATGCGTTTTGCGGCGCAGCTAAACGGGCGGGAACGCCGGCTGACGGATCGAGCAGGTTTGTCTTGTCGCGGATTTTTGCCAGCAGGGATGCGATGACACCTGAATCCATGTCTTCAAAGCGGCCCTGGATGGTTTTGGACAAAGCTTCGAGACTTTGGTCCTCAACATGCGGTGGCAGAGGGTCAAGCCCGACCGAGTTGACGATACGGCCATAAGCGTTCTGGCCTTCCGCATAAGCGAGTTGCAGGCGCGTGCGGGTCAGCAGGGAATCCATCTGCGCGGATAAAAGCTGCGCGTCATTAACCGGATCTTTTACAGTTTTATCCGCATCGATTTTCGCCTGCGCATATTCCTGCATGCGCGCATTCACGCCCATCATGCTTTTCAGGAGGTCGTAACGGTCCTGCGCGAGATCATAACGCGTATAGGCGATATTGGTCTGGGTGAGGACGGCAGCCGTCATCGCCATGCGCTTGATGTCAGCCTGTTCACTACGATTATTGGATTGCTTATATCTTTGCGGGAAGGAGAAAATCTTCATGACATTTTGCGTCAGGCCCAGAGACGCGCTGGTCCAGCTCTCGTCATCGAGGAATGAATTGCTATCATAGTTATAGGCGAGAATACCGCCGATGCCGGGGAAAGTCTCAAGCACGGTCTTGTGAAGATCATGCGTCGCGACGCGGCGAAGCAAAGTCTGTTCGCGCATTTCAGGGCGGATCATCAGGGCTAGAACTTCCAAGTCGCGCAAATCCGAATTTAGTTTCGGAATTGAATTCTGCGCCATCATTTTGGATTCATCCGCATCGACGCGGAATTTTGCATCCGGCGGCAGGCCCATCAGTGCGGCAAGTTCGATATGCGCGGTCGCTAACTGGTCGCGCTCGGTCATCAGGTCCTGCATCGTGTCATACATACGTTTCTGCAGGGCGAGCAGAGGGCCGATATCTTTTGTCGATTTACGGTTCTCGGCATCTTCGAGTTGTTTGGTCAGCGCCTTGGATTTTTTCAGCAGGCCGTCGATATGATCGTTGAGCAATTGCGCGCTGGCGGCGCGCCAGTAGGCGGCGCGGATATCCTGCGTGATGTTCTGCACGACTTTGCGGCGGCGTTCGGTGACGGCGCGCGCCTTGTCGGAGGCTTCCTTGGTGTTAATATAGCCGATGCCCGCATCGAGCGTGTTCCAGCTTAAGGCAAGGTTCGCTGTGCGGCGATACTGGTCTTCGAATTGTGAAGGCTCGAGCGTCTGCGCGCCGGTTTCTTTCGAGCGGGCGCGGATATGCTGTTCCTGATTGCGGCCGTTGGCATAGGCCTGCGCGCTCGCGCTCGGCAGAAGTTCAAGCGCCTTGATATCGATGTCACCGTCGGCAACCATCTCGTTCATGATCGCATCGCGTTTCTCGATATTGTATTTGATGCCACGCGCCATCGCGTCATAAAGACCGATCGGGTCTTTCACGGCTTCCTGTCCTGCGTAAAGCTTGTCGACATCCTTGTTGAGATTGTCCGCCTGTTCTTTCACGTCGACAGGGTCGGACGACATGGAGCATCCCAGGAGGGATGTTGAGAGAATCGTACAGGTCAGCAAAAAGCCGAGAGGATTTTTCAAGGTAATGTACCGAAAATGGTGAGGCGGGAACGAATCAGGATAAGTCTGTGGATAAGTGTGTCAAAGCTTCGAGACCGTGTCAAAAGGGGATTTTGTTATTCATAAGTTATTGATTTTGACCGATTTAACCGAAATCGCTACTAAATTAAGAAGAGATGTGGTACTATCTAAATATAGGTTAAATAACGAGAGTGGCTGGACCGTTCTCATCCTTGGAAGAAAAATGCCAGGGGCCAACGGCCCAAGTCAACCGGAACCACGGTAATAGACAATAAAGCGTTTTAGTCTTAAAGGAGGCCAAAATGTTCAAATTTCCTACAAAACTTGATGCTCAAACACTGCGTAGCGTGTTCAGAAATCACAGCTATAAGCGTTATCTGATGAGATTTTCGGGTTTGAGAAACGCGGCCAAGCGTAAAGGCGTTTTCGCCCGCCTCGGTATGGAAGTTCTCTAAACTACTTAAGTATGTCAGAAATATAACTGGTTATACTGGGCCTGTTGCGGCCCAGTAATTGTTTTTACTGTATAGATTGTATGATTACTTTAATTCCGGGCTTCGCTGGCGCGAAATATACTCTCTCACCAGACTCTCTTCTTGCATGCCTGTCGCGTTGAAATCCGGCGACAGGGATTTCGCCCGTTCAAGCCGGCCCAGATACTCTTTCTGGCTTATCAGCATCTGGCCGAATTGCACGAGATGGGGATTGGGGAACTGGGCATCGAGCAGTGTAAAGCCGGTTTTGTGAAGTCGCGCCGCCAGATGCACGAGCGCCACCTTGCTGGCATCCGTTGCACGCGAGAACATGCTCTCGCCGCAGAAAGCTCCGCCGATCTGCAACCCGTACAGCCCGCCGACCAATTGCCCGTCTTTCCAGCATTCAAGACTATGCGCGTGCCCGGCTTCGTGAAGCTCGTTAAACAGTTTCTGGATCGGTTGATTGATCCATGTCTTCTCGCGTCCCTGTTTCGTCTCGGCACAGGCTTTGATCGTTTCGTGAAAGGCGGAGTTTACGCGGATTTCAAATTCCGCTTTTAAAATTGTGCGCTGCAATCTTTTTGATACATGCAGGTTTTCAACGGGAAGTATCGAGCGGACATCCGGGGTGACGATAAACAGGCTGTCGTCTTCCGCGTCGTCGGCCATCGGGAACACGCCGTGCGTATACAAATCGAAAAGTTCGGCGGCTGTGATTATCTCGCTCATGTTTATTGACATAACCTTTCGGTATGGGCTAGTCAAGATAAGAAGCTTTCCAACAAAGGATTTTCAATGAGTTCGTTACGCCAGGTTCTGATCATTCTCGAAATCAATCTCCAGCAGGAATTCGACAAGGCGCAAACCATGGCTAAAGATCTCGCGGAGATTCTCGGCATTGAAAATCCGGAGACCCCCATCAAATTCGCGCACGCGCAGATTTGCCAGGTCGGCGTTTGCGGTTTAACCGATCAAAGCCATTCGGATATTTATTCCGCGCTATCGCTGGCGTACAAGGCCGCGCAGATTGTGCCGGACATGAAAGACCACACGCTGGTCTATGCGGCGGACAAGCCCATTCCGGCCTTCCATGTTAAATGGGGTTTTTAAGCCGCGTCTTTTTTATCGGCTTTTTCTTTTTCAGCGAGCTTGCTCTCAAGCCAGTGAATGCTGTAATCGCCTGAGAGAAATTCCTGTTGCTGCAAAATCCAAAGGTGCAGCGGCAATGTCGTCTTGATGCCGTCGACGACCGTTTCCTGAATCGCGCGGCGCAGGCGTGTAATACATTCCTCGCGCGTACGACCGTGAACGATCAGCTTGCCGACCATTGAATCGTAGTATGGCGGAATGCGGTAACCGTTATAGACAGCGGAGTCGAAACGAACGCCAAGACCGCCCGCCGCATGGAATTGCGTGATAACGCCGGGTGACGGGATAAACGTCGCCGGATCTTCAGCATTGATACGGACTTCCATCGCGTGGCCGCGGAAGCGGATATTCTCAGGAATTGTCAAAGGCTCGCCGGCCGCGACGCGGATCTGTTCGGCGATCAGGTCGACACCTGTGATCATTTCAGTGACAGGGTGCTCAACCTGAATACGCGTATTCATTTCCATGAAATAGAATTTGCCGTTCTCATAGAGAAACTCGATCGTGCCTGCGCCGACATAACCCATATCGCGGATCATTTTTGCTGTCAGTGAACCGATCTCCTGACGCTGTTCTTCCGAGAGCGCCGGTGACGGGGCTTCTTCGACAACTTTCTGGTGACGGCGCTGGGTTGAGCAGTCGCGCTCGCCAAGATGAACGGCATTGCCGTGCTTGTCGCCAAAAATCTGCACTTCGATATGGCGCGGCTTCTCGAGATATTTCTCGACGTAAACAGTATCGTCGCCGAAATTCGCTTTGGCTTCCGTGCGGGCCGTGCGGTACTGTTCGTTAAAATCTTTAGCTTCGCGCACGACTTTCATGCCGCGTCCGCCGCCGCCTGAGGCTGCCTTAATGATGACCGGGAAACCCATCTCGATCGCCATCTTCTCGCCTTCTTCGGCCGTTTCAACGGCACCGGGAGATCCCGGGATAACCGGCAGGCCGAGGCGTTGCGCGGTTTGTTTCGCGGAGACTTTATCACCCATCAGGTCGATATGCTCGGCCTTCGGTCCGATGAATGTCAGGCCGTGCTCCTCGATGATGCGCGCGAATTGCGCATTCTCGGACAGGAATCCATAGCCCGGGTGAATGGCTTCGGCACCTGTAAGCGCAGCCGCGCTGATGATCGCCGGGATATTGAGATATGAATCTTTCGATGCCGGCGGTCCAATGCACACAGACTCATCCGCCAGACGCACAGCCATCGCGTTGGCATCGGCTGTTGAGTGCACGATCACCGTCTGGATGCCCATTTCCTTACAGGCGCGGTGAATACGAAGTGCGATCTCACCGCGATTGGCGATCAGGATTTTTTTAAACATTGGTCAGGTCCTTTGCGAATAATACTTCGCCGGTTGCTCGCAAGCCCGAGGGGTCACGAATATTTTTAATTTCTTTCCAGCCTTCACGCTCATAAAGTTTCGGGGCTGTGTGCGTAAAAAGATAAAGACGCTCAATGCCCATTTCATTCTTAGCGAAGTTTTCGAGGTGTCGAATGAGCGTTGTTCCCATGCCCTGATCTCTATAGGCGGGATGGATATAGAGAGAAGCAAGCCATGGGGAAAGATCTTTGTGATCTGGATGATCATGTTCTTTCAGGCTGATCATGCCAGCAGGACGGTCTTCCGAGACGGCTAGAAACGTTCTTTGCAGTCCCGAAGTGTTCATGGCTGTTTGACGATAGCGTGTGACAGAATCTTCGAGCCGTCTACCCGGAACCTGACAGCCCCATTCACCAAACGACCATGCCGCGCAGACATCAGCGAATTCCGGTCTTTCATGAAGGGAGACAATATCCATTTGCTTATCCAAGATCCTGTTATGCTCTTTTCAATGCGAAGTCTGGATGTTGCGCCCTTTGGGAATTACGAACATTCAGGAGCGCCATAACAAAAGCGGGGTCATCCGAAAGCTCAAGCATATCCAGCGGGAATTTAGCGTTTGCGTCCGCCATACGGTTAAACTGGGAGCATAAAACGGCGATCGCGCGCATTTCGTGCGATATAGTACGGTTCTCGCAATGCTGCGTAAAAATAGCGCATATAGACCGCTTTATATTTCCGGCATGCACAACTTCATCGTAGAGAACATCCTCTAGTGTGGAATAGCGATCCAGGACATCAAAAAGATATTGATCCTTCTCTTCCGGTGTCATCTTCTTCAGAAAGTCGATGAATTCTAATGCCATGACTGATTACTCGATGATGACGAGAGGCTCGCCGAATTCGACCGGCGATCCGTTCTCAACCAGAATTTGCGACACCACGCCGCCTTTGGAGGCTTTGATCGGGTTCATGACTTTCATGGCTTCAATAATCAGAAGCGTGTCGCCCGGCTTGACGGTTGAGCCCTTGGTGATGAAAGGCGGGGAATTAGGATCGGCCTGCAAATAGGCGGTACCGACCATCGGTGAATTGACCGCACCCGGATGGTTCGCGGCGATCGCTGGCGGAATGGATGTATTCGCGGCTTGCGGTACTGTCGGGTCGGACGGCATGATCTGGTGTACGCCCGCATGAGCATGAGAAAGTGCCGCAACAGGGCCGCCTTTATTCACGCGGATCATTTTTTCGCCATCGGCGACTTCGATTTCGGTCAGGCCGGTTTCTTCCAGCAATTTAGAGAGCTGGCGAATGGCATCAGCGTCGATTTTCATCAGTTATTCCTATGTGAACTTATGTAAATTATCTGCCCTCGGCAGAACACCTGATTAATGAAATTGGGAGTAAAAGTCAAAATCTAGCCGCAATGCTGGAAAAGCCATTCACACCCTTATATAAAGAACGGCTTTTTAAGCCTTCTGGCCGAGCATCTGGGCGATTGTTTCAATCGCCATGACATAACCCTGCGCCCCGTGTCCGGCAAAATGGGCTTTGGCGACAGGCTCTATATAAGAGTGATGACGAAAATCCTCGCGTTCTTTCGGATTGGAAAGATGCACCTCGACGATCGGGCATTTCAGAAGTTTCAGCGCGTCATGAATCGCGACAGACGTATGCGTATAGGCGGCGGCATTGATAACGACCCCGCTCGCCTTGTTCAGGGCTTCTTGAATCCAGGTGACGATTTCGCCTTCGTGATTGGATTGTCTGAAGTCGATAGGCAATCCGCATTTCGCGCCCGCGTCGAGGCAGAGCTGGCGAATATCGGCAAGCGTCTGCGTGCCGTAAATTTCAGGCTCGCGATGCCCGAGCATATTCAGGTTAGGGCCGTTGATAACAAGGATTAATGACATCCGCAGCCTCCGCCGCAACAGCCACCGCCATGACCGTCACCTTCGTCTTCAGCGAAGGTGAGGATTTTATAAGTCTCGAATGATTTTTCGAGCTGGCGTGGATTTTCAAATCGCACGGCATAGATGCCCGCATCGAGCGCGCCCTGGACATTGCTCGCCTTGTCGTCGATGAAAAGAGTTTCCGTCGGATTGAGACTGAACTGCGTCAGGAGATGCAGGAAGATTTTCGGATCGGGTTTCGCGAGGCCGATACTGCCTGAGACGACAACGCCGTCGAACAGGCGCAGGAAAGGATATTGCTGCTTGATCTGCTGGAAGCCTTCGGTCGACATATTCGTCACCGCATAAACGGCGAAGCCGCGCGATTTCACTTCCATCAAAAGATCGACGGACCCGTGGATGGGTCCCTCGAGTCCGTCAATTAAAACGTCAAAGACATCAAAAACGATATTCCTGATCACTTAGTGCGCCATATCCATAGAAGGAGTTGCTGATCGTGATTTCACTGTGACTTTCGTCTCCACGTCACCGGCATGTTCGAATTTCAGAGTCAGTGGAAATTCGCTTCCGGCCTTGAGCGGCGCTTTGAGACCCATCAACATGACGTGATAGCCGTCAGGACTGAAGGTGACGGATTTGCCGGCTTCAACGGTCACGGAATCGACTTTGCCCATTTTCATGACACCGTTTTCTTCCGACATTTCGTGGATCTCGGCGTGGTCGGTAACTGGCGTAGAAGCCGCGACGAGTTTGTCGGCTTCTTTTCCATCATTTGTAATCGTGAAAAGCGCTGCACCGTTTTTCATGCCCTCAGAAGTCTCAAACGCCTGCGCGTTCTCGATTTTGATATCGGCGGCGAAAGCAGGGGCGGACAGGCAAAGCAGCAGGGCTGTTAAGGCAAAAAATTTCATAGCGATCAGCCTGCCTTTTTACGTTGATCTGCGATCAGTGTTTTCATGGCTTCGTAAGGAACGTAACCGCGAATGATCTGGTCGCCGATAATGAAGGCTGGCGTACCGGTGATCGCCAGTTTCTGCGCGAGGTCCATATTCTTTTTCAGTTCTGCTTCGATGCCGGGATCCTTGGCATCCGCTTTCAGTTTATCCGTATCGATGCCGACGGATTTGGCGAGCGTGATGATGTTCTCTTCCGTCTTCGGTCCTTTGAATGTCATCAAAGCCTGGTGAAGCGGGAAGTACTTGCCTTGCTTGTGAGCGGCGAGCGCGTAGACCGAGGCGACGTGCGAGGATTCAGACAGGATCGGGAAATCCACGAAAACGAAGCGCAGGTTCTTGTCATCATTCAGCCCGTGCTGGACTGACTCGAAGCCTTGTTTGCAATAGCCGCAATTGTAATCAAAAAATTCAACGATCGTCAGGTCGGCTTTTTTATTGCCGACATCAGGAAGGCTTGAGCTCTTATAGAGATAGTCGCTGCTTTCTTTCAGGGATTGCAGGGCCTGATCGTCATTTGTTTTTTCCTGGGCGGATCTGTAGTTGTTCACGGAATCCATCAGCACTTGCGGATTTTTCAGGATGTAATCCTTGATTAAACCGTCGAGCTCGGTTTTTTGCGCGGCGGTGAAAGTCGCGGATGGTTGCTCGGCGGCAATCGCGGTTTCTTTTTTCGGTTCTACTTTGAGTACGTAAGGTGAGGCGGCAGCGGCCAATGCAACGACAACACCTAATCCCGCGATTTTAATTTTTGAATTCACTGTTTTCTCCTTTTGAGTGCTTCTATCAATCTTAATCTTTTAAATTCTGTCCGTCTACCGAGCTTATAACATCCTGTGCCCGTATCGCCTCCGCCGATCCTTTCGGCAGCTGGGCGAGGGCCGATTTCGCCATCGAGGCCGCCTGTTCCTTGCGCCCCTGCATCAAGGCCTCTTCGGCGAGGTAGACGCGGGCTTTGACCTCATCGCCCATTTTACCATAGGCGGTGGCCAGAAGTCTTTTAACGGCCGGGGTTCTCGG
>JBEHYB010000083.1:0-9953 GCA_048498395.1 Pseudomonadota bacterium | reverse complement strand
CGCGCCCGGCCCAGTCGCGAAGCGCGAAGCGTGTGCGACATTTAAAAAACGCTTTTATTCAGGAAAAATGGTGCGCCCGGGAGGATTCGAACCTCCGGCCTCTGCCTCCGGAGGGCAGCGCTCTATCCCCTGAGCTACGGGCGCGTATACAGGGGTGTTATGCCCTGCCCTTTGATAAAAATCAATTCTTCCGCCCGGTTTAAGTGTATCCTTCTGATGGAATCTCCGAATAATGCTTCGAAACCTGCAATTTGAGGAAAATATAATGACGAAAAATGTGACTTTGGCATTCCTGACCTGCCTGGCCCTTTCTGTGACCCCTGCCTTCGCCGCTGACGAGAAGATGCAAATGGAGCCAGCACCCGCCGCTGCAGCAGATCAAGCGACGACACATCAGGCAATAAGACCCACCTCCAGAACCAATTACAACGCCATCGCCACAAAAACAGGCAATCGCCGTGAAGACCTGTACGGTGCCGTGCGCGAGACGATGCATCACGACATGATGGTAAGACCAAGCGGCGACGCGGATGTCGATTTCGTCAATAACATGCTGCCACATCATAAAGGCGCGGTCGATATGGCCAAGATCGAACTGGCGAACGGCAAGGATGAAGACCTGCGCAAACTCGCCCAGAGCATCATCGACGCGCAGAATAAGGAAATCGCCTTCATGCAGGCATGGCTTGATAAAAAGAAAAACAGCCCTGCTGACAAATGAAGAACCTGCTGACCCGCCTTAAATCACGAGAGCTGTTCCAGAACCGTTTCGGGCTGCTGCTCGGCAGTCTCTTCGGGCTTTTGCTGATCGCCGCCTTTACGCGGGAGAATTTCATCACCGATGAGCTTTTCCTGATGATCCTGTGTCTGATCCTCTGCACATCACTTTATGCGGTTGAGGAAACGACCAAGCATTTCTCGGGCCTGATGCTGTTCGGCGCGCTGGCGCTCGCCGGGAATATCGGCGGCTACCTGATCCCCGGACAGGAAGCTGACGTGATCGCGGCGGCGATCAGTTTCTCGTTCATGTGCTGGGTGATCATGTTACTGTTTACTTATATTTTCAGTAAGCACAAGGCGACCATGAACACGATCATGGGCGCGGCCTGTCTTTACATCCTGATCGGCGTGGCGTTCGGATTCTTGTACCTGATCGTCGATTATCTCTCACCCAATTCCTTCCACACCCAGAATATCGGCGTGCATCAGGGAGTCGAAGACCTGCTCGACAGGTTCCTCTATTACAGCCTCGTGACGCTGACGACGCTCGGTTACGGCGATATCACGCCGGTCAGCCAGCCTGCGCGCTATCTCTCGGTCATAGAAGCACTGATCGCCCAGCTTTACCTGACGATCCTGCTCGCAAGACTTGTCGGATTGCACCTGTCGCAGAAAGACGATTAAGCGGCGCGCTGCGTGATCAGCTGTTCCGCCTCGCCGACTTTGCGCGTTGCTGCTGCTTGCGCGATATCGCCGAGCGATATCACCCCGACAAGTTTCCGGTCGCGGTTGACCACGGGGAGGCGGCGTATCTGCATATCGCCCATATTCTCGGCAACATCCTCGACTGTCTGGTCGACGAAGCAATAGAAAGTCCGCGCCGTCATCGCCTCATGCGCCGTGCACATATTCGGGTCTATGCCGGCGGCCATGCAACGGATGACGATATCGCGGTCGGTGACCATCCCGATCATACGGTCGTCATCGACCACCGGCACGAAGCCGATATCCTCGTCACGCATTATTTTTGAAACTTCAGCGATCGTCGTCGACGGCGTAACCGTGATACACCCCAACGTCATGCATTCCTGAACCTTGATCATATTTAACCTCCCAGCTTGAGTTTTCGACCCAAGACCAATAGGCGGGAGGATGCCCATGTTCCGTAGGACATTAATCCTTCGCGTAGAACTCCGGTCTTCGGTCGCGGAAGAAACCCCAGGCCGCGCGGTGGCTGTTGAGGAAATCCAGATCGAAAGTATGGATAAGCACGCCCTCTTCCGTCCTGCCAAAAGATTTGACCAGATCGCCGCGATGATCGGCGATAAAGGAATGGCCGTAGAAATTCTGTGGCGCGCCGTAACCCTGTTCGATGCCGATACGATTCGCGGCGATCACGGGCACGATGTTAGACACTGCATGTCCCTGCATCGCGCGTTGCCACGGAGCCGCCGTATCGAGCGAGCTGTCATGCGGTTCTGACCCGATCGCCGTCGGGTAGAGCAGGATCTCCGCGCCTTTGAGCATCATGGCGCGTGCCGCTTCCGGATACCATTGGTCCCAACAGATACCGACACCGATCTTACCGAATTTCGTATCCCATACTTTGAATCCCGTATCGCCGGGACGGAAATAGTATTTCTCGTTATAACCCGGACCGTCGGGAATATGGCTCTTGCGGTATGTGCCCATATTCGTGCCGTCGGCATCGATCATCACGACTGAATTGTAATAGCGCGGACCGTCTTTCTCGAAGATCGACACCGGGATCACGACACCCAGTTCTTTGGCGAGCGGCTGCATCGCCTTGACACAGGGATGGTCGGCAACCGTATAAGCTTCTTTGAACCATCTCTCATCCTGCGTCGTGCAGAAATAGATATTCTGGAACAGTTCGGAGGGCAGAATCACCTGCGCGCCCGCCTTTGCCGCTTTGCGAACGAATTTGACGGTCTTGTCGATATTGGCCTGCATATCCTGATTGTAGGAAGTCTGGATCGCGGCGACTGTTATAGTACGTGTCATTTATATCTCTTTCTACCACGGAGGCACGGAGTAAGAAGAGTTCACAGAGTATATTAATCCTTCTCTGTGCCCTCTGTGTCTCCGTGGTTAAATTATAATGGTTCTTGCTGGGTGATACAATGAAACGATCCCCCGCCCGATAAAATTGCCGTCGATGATAATCCGACGACTTTGTGATGGGGAAATATTTTCTGAATGACGGCAACAGCTTCATCGCTTGAGTCAGCTCCATACAAAGGCACGACGACAGTCTTATTGCCGATCAGGAAATTCATATGGCTTGCCGGGATGACATCGCCGTCTTCATTCTCGACACGCCCCGGAGACGGCAACTGGATAACTTCCAGCTTGCGGCCTTTTGCGTCCGTCGAATTTTTCAACGCCTCGGCAATACGGTTTAAAATCTCCGCGTTCGGATCGTCCGCGCCATAAGGCGACATACAGGCGACTTTGCCGGGGCCGACGAAATGTACGATATTGTCAATATGACCATCCGTATGGTCATTGACCAGACCTTCGTCGATCCAGATAACTTTCGACGCACCGAACGCTTCGCAAAGCTTCTGTTCTGCAATCTCTTTCGTCCATCCCTTATTGCGGTTTGGATTTAAGATACATTGCGCCGTGGTCAGCAGCGTACCTTCGCCATCCTGATCGACCGCGCCGCCTTCCAGAATAAAATCAAACTCGACAACCGGCTTGCCGGACAATGCAGCAACATGATCGCCAACCGTATCGTCATACTCGAGAGAATATTTGCCGCCCCAGCCGTTGTTCCTGAACCGCAGCGCACTCCCATCCGCCGTAAAAATCGGCCCCGTATCGCGCAGCCAGATATCGCCGAATTTCGACTGGATGATCTCGACATTCGGATTGACCCCGATCAATGTGTTCGCCGCCGCTTCTGCCTCATCGCCCATGACGAGCACTCTGACTTGATCGGCTTCCGCCAGAGCGCGGATCATCGCCGCAGACTCAATTTGCGCAGGCTCGAGATTCTCCAGCCACAAATCGCCATGAGACGGGAACGCCGTCCAGATAGCTTTATGCGGTGCCCATTCTGCGGGAACTATTGATCTAATCTGGATTTTTTCTTTTAAATTATTCATTTCTCACCACAGAGACACAGAGGCACAGAGAAGAGTTTTTATGAAGAACTCCGTGTCTCTGTGCCTCTGTGGTTTAAAAATTACTTGTTCAAAACCTTCGCCAGTTCCCATTTCTTGCGTTTTTTCCAGTCGCCGCGGTGCCAGGCATCGGACATGATCAGCGGCACGACCGAAGTTGCCTCGGCGAAGACCATCTGTTCGAACGTCGTGTCGACCTTGCCCCATGAGCAAGCCTCTTTCAGCGTGGACGAAGAACAGGCACCGTCGCGTACGTCGGCAATCGTGATCTGGATCGCGTATTTATGCATCGGCACGTCATGGCCGAGAATCTCGGCACAGACGACCGTATCCTGCGCGAAATTTTTCGGCACGCCGCCGCCGACCATAAAGAGGCCCGTCGTCCCGGCATGGATTTTCAGTTCCGTTAGTTCACGGAAATCCGCAATCGCGTCGAGAACCATATGTTTCTTCGGGTTCTCGATCTGGTGTTTGACCAGACCGAAACCGGCGGATGAATCAACGAAAGCCGGGCAGAAAATCGGCACGTTATGTTCGTAAGCGAGTTTGACAAGACTGTTGTCCTTCTTGCCGTTCTTCACGAGATACTTGCCCATCTCGGCGATAAATTCACGCGATGAGTATGCGCGCGGCTCAAGGCTGTTCGCGATCTCAAGAATAGTATGGTCGCAGGCCTGCAGATCTTCTTCATCGATATAGGTGTCATAGATACGGTCGATATAAAGATCGCGCAGTTTCATATCGTCCACGCCATCCTTGTTGCCATGGTAATGCTTGAAACCAAGACCTTCAAAGAAATCCATGTCGACGATTGAAGCACCGGTCGCAACGATCGCGTCGACCATATTGCTCTTGATCAGCTCGGCATACAAATCCATGCAACCGCCGGCGGAGGTGGAACCGGCGAGCGTCAGGATGATCGCGCAGTCCTTGTCCTTGACCATCATATTGAAAATCTCGGCAGCACGGCCCACGTCACGCGAGGTAAACGACATTTTCGACATCGCCTCGACGATCGGGCGCGCGTCGAATTTCGTGATGTCGATATGCTCGACTTCGCGTGAAAGCAGATCGCCTTTTTCGTTATTCATGGTCTTTTTCTGGGCCTGTGCCGACATTATTTAGTCTCCTTAAAGCAGTTTAGTTTATGTTTATTTTAAAAGTACGAGGCGGTCGGCAGCGCCGAAACCGTTGAAATTCGATCGCATGACAATACTGTACGCGCCCGTCTGGCCGATCTCGATCCAGTCCCCGGCCTTGATATCTTCAGGCAGGTAAAATGGCCCGTTCATCATATCAATGGAATCGCAGGTTGGCCCGGCGAATCGGAAAGCTCTTTGCTCTCCGGTACGTATGGCCTCACCAACACATCTCACCGGGAAACGTCCCTTGAGCTGCGCGCCCGCGTCAAACAACCCGCCATAGGTTCCGTCATTAAGGAACAGCAGATCGTCCTTACGCCCTTCGACGCGCACGATGAGAGAGCCTGAGCGCGCAACCATCGCGCGGCCCGGCTCGCACATCAAATTCATGTGCGAAAGTTTATTGGCGTGCAGGGCTTCCTTGATCGTCTCGACGAACACGGATAAAGGCGGCACGCTCTGGCCCGGATATTCAACCGGGAAACCGCCGCCGACATCGAGTGTGTCGACCGTGACATTCGCTGCCTTGATAACGGTCGCCGCAACCCTGATCGCGCGCTTGTACACGGCAGGATCTGTCGTTTGCGTCCCCACATGCAGGCACAACCCCAGTCTGGCAGAAACGCTGCGACACAATTGTAAAAGCTCGACCGCTTCCGCCGGCAAGGCGCCGAATTTGGACGAGAAATCAATCATAGCCTTTTTATTTTTAGGCAGCGCAAGGCGCACGAAAAGCTCGAGGTCGGAAGCCAGTTCCGTTTCGCGCATGATCTTGTACATCTCGTCCTTACTATCGAGGACGAAGGCGCGCACGCCATGCGTGAAATAGGCTTCGCGAATGGCTTCCGGTGCCTTGACCGGGTGCATGTAGAAAAGCTTGGCCTTCGGCGCTACTTTCTTGACCGCGCGGATTTCCTCGAGCGACGCGACATCAAATGAACGCACGCCGCTCTTTACGATCGTCTGCAGGACATGTTTCTCAGGATTGCATTTGACCGCATAGACCACGTCGCCAGGGAACAAATTGACAAAAAGCTTCGCGTCTTCGGCCAGTTCGTCAGGCCGTGTCACATACATCGGGAGAGCCGGTCGCAGCACGGCAACGGCCTCATCGAGCGTGCCCTGGAACGACGGAGGATTTCCGTGCGTGTAACGTGAATTGCGGGATTTTACAGGTGCGCGCATAGCGCGGCCATCATTGGCAGCAAAACTGGTCATAAAGCAAAAAGCCCTTAGTAAATAATGTCCCGCTCATCACGAGACAAAGTTAAACCAAAAAGTTTTCGCCGTTACATAACCAGCCTTGTAGGGTCTTTAGAACCTTCAGGGGCGCCACCCATTTGTAGGGGGCCGCGGGCCATTGGCACGTACGTAGGAAGAAATATACGCCTAATAATTTAAATTTCAATGAAATTTTGAGCTACTTGAACGCAGGGCCGTATATGTTTTTAAACCACCAGTCGCGGCGGTTTTTGACCGGGTCTGCGACGACTCCGCTCGTCAGGTCGAAGCTCATGATATTGCGGCTTTCCGCTTTGTATTTCGGCCATTCGGGCAGCGAGGCGTTTGAATGCCCGTTTGGATCGCCCGTCCGCGCAAAACCAAGAATCGCGTCCTGCATCATCCTTGTCAGCGACAATCTCTCGGCTGCTTCCGCTTCGGTTTTCGGCACGCCACAGATATGATGCCCGGCCTGCGTGTCATGCGAATTGAAGATGAAGGTCTGGTCCGCCGCATGCATCGCGCCCCTGCGCTCGTCGCTCTTCCAGTCGAATTCATACATCCAGACTTTGCTCCCCTGCCTGGCAAGCTCTTCCGCGAACCACAGCGACGGCATGACGAAAATGGAATCGCCGATCATATGCATCCCGAGGCGGCCTTCCTTTTCGTTCGGCATATTTTCCCTGTAGAGTGCGACAGCCTCTTTCTGCTGTGCAGGCGTAAAATCCATGATCTTTTCCGCTGACCATTCTGCCTGGTGCTGGTCGAGCGTCTCGTCCCATGTCAGCCACAAACCCATCTCGTACCCGGTATAACCGATCATCACATCGATATCGGACTTACCCTTTTGTTTTACGGCGCGGAAAGGATCCAGCGGCACGAAATCCGGGATGATCCGTGGCCAGAAGATCGAATCCATCAGGAACAGCGTACTGGAACTCTTTGCCACGGATGTGTACCTGTCCATCAGGTCATCGGTCGAAATCGCCAGAAGTTCATCCATGGAATTTATTTGCAGGCGCGCGAGGAAATCTTTTGAAATATCCTGCGCGTACTGTTCGGTAAATCCGTAATCCAGATCGCCGCTCAATCCCATCAGCCCGGCAATCCCGCTCATCAGCACGACACGCTTGGCGATGCCATCGAGATGCCCGGATGTTAAAAGCCAGCTCAAATCGATGCTGCCGGCGGACTCTCCCATGATGGTGATGTTGTCAGTATCGCCGCCGAACTGCGCGATATTCTCCTTGATCCATTTGAGCGCGGTAAGCTGGTCACGCAGACCGTTGGAATGGCTGCCTTTATATTCTTCGCCGCCGAGTACGCTGACATCGAGCCAGCCGAAAATTCCCAATCGGTAATTCAATGAGACGAAAACGACATCGCCGCGATTGACGAGGTCATCGCCATGATAGGTGTAGAGCCTGCTGCTCTCCAGCCAGTTTGCGCCGCCGTGAATCCATACAACGACCGGGCGCTTCTTGCCGCCGATGTCGGGCGACCAGATATTCAGGGTCAGATTATCTTCCGAACCGACCCAGTCTTTCTGTTTGTCCCGCTCAAGCTTCAACCCGGTGAATTCTTCGTAATCGCCCTCGCTGGGATCGAAAACCTGCGGACCGGCGGAGCCGAATTTTCCGGCATCGAAAACACCGTCCCATTTCCGTTTCGGCACAGTCGGCTTGAATCTTAAATTCCCGACCGGCGGCTCCGCGTAAGGGATGCCAAGGAAAAGCGACTGGTTCTTTTCATTGACGATTCCCTGCACATCGCCGGTGGATGTCGGGACAATGGGGGGGGAAGCTTGTGACATATTGATATTCCTTGATTGTTTTTCGTTCATTAAAGAACTCACCGGGAGAAATCAATGATTTTCATATTATATTTGACATGTCGTCTCATGAGCCGTATATGTCATAACAATATAAGGATTGCTGCAGATGAATTTATCACTGGTACCGCTTTCAACCGAAAACCTGAATGAAGCACTCGAACTCGCTGTCGAGGTATTCGGCGAGAGCGATCGCGAAAGCATCTCTGCTGTTTACAATAAATCTCTCGGTTTAATTCCTGAAACCGCTTACACCGCCTGCGAACAGGTGACACGCCGCAATTATTTCCTTGCGCTGCTCGATGGCGTTCCTGCCGGTGTGACTGGCTATTACAGTTTTGAAAATCATGAGGACGACGCATGGCTCGGCTGGCTGGCCGTCTCACCAAACTTCCAGAAGCGCGGCCTTGGTACGCTGCTGACGGAAGCTTCTTTTGACGCGGCCGTCAAAGCCGGCGTGAAGAATTTCCGCATCTGGACCACGCTTGAGGAAGAATACGATTCGGCAAGACGCTTATACAACCGGCTTGGTTATGTTCAGGAAGCCTATCGCGAGAACGCGCAGGACGCAGCCAAACTGGTTGTTATCTTCTCACGTTCCGCTAATCCGATGAGCGCGCACGATCACACCTGGAAGGCATCTCCCTATAAAATCGATTGCGAGAACTACGAGATCCCGCGCCTTAACAGGGAATTGGGGCTTTAAGCCACCATCGGTTGGAGGCTTTGCGCTCTCAGATCTGCAACCATCTTGCAGTAATCTTCATCGTCTTCAGGCGGTTCATGGCCGTGGCCTTTATAAAGCGCATGCAGGAATTCTTCCGTCAGGCCCGGTGTCGGATAAACGCCATTGACCGGATATGCCATCAGAAGAAGATCGCGCGGCTTGCCCTTGTCGCCGGCGAGCGCAGGCTGGATGTAATCCACGTCGATCTTGCGCGCACCCCAGCTTTCGAACTTATCGACGCGCTTTTGCGAGTCATAGCCGTTATTGCATGGGTGTACAGGATCATGCGCCTCGAGGAAGATTCCCTTCAGGTCATGACCTTTTGAAGCGGCAATACCGTGCAAAGCTTCGACGCGGGCATCAACCAGCTGGCGGCCAAGGCCTTCGTTGCGGCATTCCGGGCGGATGGCGTTATAGGCCATAAGGCCGGATTGAGCGTCATCGTAATAGATGCCAACCGAAATACCCTTGATGAAGCAGGCCGAAGCATCGTCGAGATCGTTTCCGGCGATGATAATAACGTATTTATCTGCAGATGAGCGGGACTTGCTTTTCAGCTTGTTGGTCCACAGATCGAGATTCTCGCGCTCGTCGTCATTCGGGAAAGCAGGCACATAAATCTCGTTATAAGCTTTCTTCAAAAGCTCGAGATGGCCCGGCTGGGTCAGATCAATTGTGACGGTGGAGTGCGCAAAAGCGTTGCGTGATTTACTAAGTTCCATGGCTAAGTCCCAAAGATTAAATTTTAAGTAGTCAAATCATGTACGCCTCACTATGGAGACCTGCATGCAAAATTAATCCTTTTGAGCCCATGGAGTAAAACTTTGCGGGTTCGCAATTAATTGAATAAATGATCCAAACCGACTTCTATGTCAATAACTTTTTTGGCGATTTTATTTTTTGACGGTAATTTTTTTCGACGGCTGAGTCAGGGCCGGATTTGTGGCTTCCCTGTCGGCTCTTCCCGCCGCCAGAAGATCGAGATCGACGACGAATCTTTCGCTCGAATTTCCGGCTCTCACCACGCCCCGTTCATCGATTTTAAAGGCTTTTTCGGTGGTCCGCAGCGACGGCAGATAGAGCGAAGCCTGCCCAAGATTCTGGTCCACACCGCCCTGGTCGTTGGCAAGCTGGCCGACGAGCGCCGACACGATCACGGC
>JBEHYB010000082.1:0-10176 GCA_048498395.1 Pseudomonadota bacterium | reverse complement strand
TGCCGCCCGTCGGCAGGACGGCATTTACGCCCGTACCGAAATTTCCAAGCACGATCGGCGTAGTCTCGCCGATCAGGATTTCGCCGCTATCGGTCAGGCGCGGCAAGATTGCCGAAGGATCGGCGACTTTTAGCAATAAATGCTCGACCGCGTATTCGTTGCAGAAGGCAACAGCTTCATCCATATCCTTGCAGACCATGACACCGCCGTAATTTGCAAAACCTGTCTCGCAGAATTCCTTGCGCGGCTGTGGTAGTTTACCGACGATTTCAGGCAGGTATTCACACACCGCGTCTGCAAGTTTTTGGGAAGTCGTCACAAGGATCGACGCGGAATCCGGCCCGTGTTCAGCCTCGTTGATCAGGTCGAGCGCCGTGTTCCACGCATCCGCCGTTTCATCGGCGAGGATCAGTGCCTCGCTCGGACCCGCGGGCATACCGGGATCGATCACATCACCAAGAACGCGTTTCGCGGCGGCGACATACGGGCTGCCGGGGCCAAGCACTTTCGACGCTTTCGGAACAGTTTCGGTTCCATAGGCGAGCGCGGCGATGGCCTGCGCCCCGCCGACTTTATAGACATTGCGCACGCCGCAGATATCGGCGGCGACCAATGACGCGGCATCGAAACCGCCATCCGCTGTCGGCGGCGTGCAGACGATGATATTAGACACGCCGGCGACGACAGCCGGGGTGCAAAGCATATACATGACGGAGGGGAACGCGCCCTTGCCGTGTGGCACATAGAGGCCGACCGACGGGATCGGCGATACCTGCTCGCCCGCGTAAATTCCCGGCGCGACTTCGTCGAGCCATTGTTTCTCGACACGGGACATCTGCTGCTCGTGGTGGATTTTGACATTTCGCGCACAGACACGAATGGCTTCAATCACGTCAGGCTCAAGCGCTTTATAGGCGTTCACAAAATCTTCATCCGTGGCTTTCAGCGAGCCCTTGATATCGGCCTTGTCGAATTTCAACGCGTAATCTTTGAGCGCCGCGTCGCCGCGCACACGCACATCCTCGATAATCGGCTTTACGATTTCCGTTACCGAGGCGATATCGGCCTGTGCCCGCTTCATCAGCAGTTCTTTTTGTTCCTTTGTAACGGAACCCAATGTCCAACGATTGATTTTCAATTTCTACTCCTGTAGCGCATTTTTGATTGATTTGAATAATTGATCGACTGGGTCGGTCCCGTTTGCGGGCGCACAGGCGCACAGCATGGCGATCGACAGGCCGAGCAGCGAAGTCTGCGGTGTATGCGAATTCTGCGCCGTCCCAGCATTGGCGCGCAAATTCATAACGAGCGTGGGGCAACAGAACAGGGCGGCACGGATAAAGTTTTCCCAGTCACCGGGCAAAAGTCCGTTCGCCTTTATTTTCTTCAGAACCGGGATCCAGAACAGATCCTGCTTCGACCGCAAAAACGCGACGCGCAGCGGCGACAATTCCCAGTTATGGCGCACGTAAAGAGTATCGCCCTTCACTTCCGCCGTAACTGAGAGGTTTTGATCTGCCTCCCTAGCATTATACAGCCAGAGCGGATGCGCGAAGATATTGTGGAACGTGGCCTTCACTTCGGCGAGCAGCACAGGGATTTTCTCACCCGCAAAGGCAGGATCGAAGTATGAGAGCGCCATACCGTCGCCATTCTGCTTCACCCAGACATTGCCGTTATGCGCATCGCCATGCGCGATACAGGCGGGATAAAGATCGACCGTGTCCGGCGAGAGAGACTCATAGGCACGGCCGAACGCCTGAGCGAGCGTCATGTCATAAGCGACATCGTTGATATTCCATTTAAGGCGCGCGAGATCTTCATAACCGAGCGTCAGGCCGCCGGAAAACGTAAAATTCTGGCCGATATAGAAACTGCGGTGACGACCGCCATTACGTGTATAGGTGCCGTCACTTTGCTTGTCGACGAGCCGCCAGAAGAAAAGCTGGAGCAACGCTTCGGCCCTGTAATCTTCGCCCATGCCGACGCTTAATGTCTGTATGCATTTCTCGGCGTTCAACCGGTCGAGCCCGGCCTGCGCCTTGATAACCTCCTGCGCTTGCGCGCCCATGCCGGATTCATTGCGGGCGCACACATCGAACATGCGTTCATATTCGACATAAGGATAGATAAGGATCTGTTCGCCGACTTCTTTCGAGATGAGAACAGGCAGTTCGGTCGGATAACCGGCATTCGCCAGCAACTCCGCTTTGTAATATTCTTCGAGCGTACTGGCTTCGTCTTCCTCGAGATGGAATTTGAAGAAATATTTTTTGCCCGCGCTGTCAGCGAACGTGCCGTTGACGGAATTCAGGCTGATATTGTCCTGTCGGATCGCAAGTGATGACGGCGCGAGCGTCAGCGCAGGAAATTTCGCGTTCAGGAAAGCCGTGAGCGTTGCTTCGGCCTGTGCGTAGCGGTTTTCGCGCACCGCTTTGAGCGTTTCAGACAACGCGCCACTCATAACTTGCCTTGCCTTTGCAGAACGGCCCGGTAGCCGCCGTCGCCGTTATAAAGACAGCGCGCAACGCGCCCGATCGTCGCCGTACTGACACCGGTCTTCGCGGCGATTTCGCGATAAGGCGTTTCATCGACCAGCATCTGCGCCACATGCCAGCGGTCGCAGAAATCCGCGATCTCCGCCGGCGTGCACAGATCGGTGAAAAACCGCCGACAGTCATCCACCGTCTTAAGCTCAAGAACCGCCTTGTACAACGCAGTCTCCTGCGCCTTATCCATGGGTTTTCGTTTCACCGATACCGCCTCAATTTTAAATTTGTATTAGCTTACTAATACATTAATACAAGATTGTCAAATTTAGTTTTAGGCGAGAATGACAGCCTTCCAGATTATCGCTTTATTGTGCGTCCATAGATGACCGGCTCTCCGGCACCGAGATGAAGCTCGTTGATTATCTTATTAATATCTCCAAGGAAGAACTCCTTGCCCTGATAGGCAGATATTTTACAAAGCCGCTCGTGAATGTTCTTTTCCGCATTCCTCGCCAGCTCGCCATTTTCAAATTCGAAAACTTTCGGTGCCAGCTCCCACCTGAAGGCAAAGCTGTCAGGGAGCGCGTCGTTGAAATCCTTGCATCTTTGTTCAGGATTTTTTGAATATCCAACTTTGACAAGTTTTCTGCCCTTCAGTTCCTCCTCGGACATATCCAAGACCATTGCGACAGGACCTCTTGCAACCAGCATATACACATAATGGATACCGTCTGTACGTTCACTCGTCCTGCTGTCGAAGATCGCTGGCAGGCCTTTCGGACCTTTAAATGCTTTTTGCATTTTAATGGAAGCGGTTTCAGTCACGGGCGGCTCGCCATACACATTGACCTGTGTCACGGTCAAGGCGAGGGCTGAATCTCTCTCCTGACTTTCCAGCAAAGCGCCCCGCACGGCGATATTCTGATTGGTCTTTATAATGTTTTTGATGGCTATTTCCTGATCCACCCGCCAGGCCCTGCTCGCCTCGAGGCAATAATTCCAGCTATCCTGCTTCCCCACTTCCTTTTTCCATGCCAGATGCGTATCCGACATTTTCTCATGGGGTTCTATTTTTCTTTTTCTGATTTCTAAAAATCCCAAAGCGCGTGCGACATCCCGCCGCGCGACTTCCGAAGAATTGGCCCCATAGATCAGGACAAGATCGCCGTCGCGGCATTTGTCGAAAAAATCATCACGATCCTTCGGTCGGGTGAAACCGATCAAGCCGCTTTCCTCGGGTGCAAAACCCCAGAAAGCCGTCACCCAGACCTGCCGATCCTCGATGGGAAGAATTTCTTCAATGCTGGCCATATGACCTCAATATTTTTAGTGAAAATCTAATATAGAAATTAAATGGTGCCCATTGACGGAATGGCAATGAACCAACTCTTCCAAGATTTAGCAGACTGGACCGACATTATCAAAGGGGCCTCGCACGCCTTCAATACGGCAAATCTTCCGCCGCAAACGCCCGTCAAGCGAAAGCGTGGAAGACCTAAAATGCGAGATGCCTTGAAGGCTCTGCACCCAAAATACGAACCATAATCCCAGGGCGGCAGCAATGCCGCCCTTTCTGTTTTCCCAGACAAACCCGGCATACCCCGGCGCATACCCCCATCGTGAGGGATGCGTCGGCGTAGTGCTGCTTACAATGAAAGAGCCTTCCTCCATGACGACAACCGTGTTTTCCGTGCGCACGTCGCCGGAAATACGCGCTCGTCTTCAGGAAGCCGCGACAAAGGCCGGGATGGCTCTTGGCCCTTACATGGTCTGGATGTCGCTCAATCAATCCTCCCCGCCACCCAAGGCCAAGCGCCGGGTAGTCGTTGAGGATCAGCAGGCCCTTGCAAAGTTGCTCGGGCAGCTTGGCGCGTCACGGATCGCCAGCAACTTGAACCAGCTTGCGAAATCCGCAAACAGCGGAAGCCTGCTCGATGACCCGGACACCATCGCCAGACTGAACGAGGCTTTAGATGAAGTCTCGTACATGCGCCGTACCTTGATCGAGGCTCTGGGACTGGATGGTTCCCAATGATCATTCAGGCATCGAAGCGCGGCGGCGGTGCAAGCCTTTCAAAGCACCTGTTGAGTGCTGAAAACGAGCATGTCGAACTCGCAGATTTGCGCGGTTTCATAGCCTCCGATTTGCCGGGCGCGTTGAAAGAAGCGCAGGCCCTGTCGCTCGGGACCAAGTGTCAGAAATATCTGTTTTCCGTGTCGTTCAATCCACCCGCTAATGAAACAGTTCGCAGCGAGACGTTTCAAAGCGCGATAGACCAGATGGAAGAACGGCTCGGCCTGACCCATCTGCCCCGCGCTGTCGTCTATCATGAGAAGGAAGGCCGTCGCCATTGCCACGTCGTGTACTGCCGCATCCAGGCGGACACCATGACGGCGAAAGACCTGCCGCATTTCAAGTTCAAGCTTAAGGACTTGAGTAAACAGCTCTACCTTGACCATGGGTGGCAGATGCCCCGTGGGTTTATAGAGTCATCCCTTCGCGATCTGCGAAACTTCAATCTACAGGAATGGCAGCAGGCCCGCCGGACGGGGCTTAATGCCAGACAACTCAAAACCGCCGTGCAGGAATCCTGGGCGGTATCGAAAGACCTGAATTCGTTTTCAAGGGAACTGGAAGCCAAGGGCCTGTTCCTGGCGAAAGGCGACCGGCGCGGCCATGTCGTCGTCAGTTTCGAGGGGGAAATCTTCGCGCTCGCCCGCATGGTCGGCAAGCACGCCAGAGAAATTACAGCAAGGCTTGGAAGCCCTGACCAACTTAACTCGGTCGAGAAAACCCTGTCGCATATCTCGGAAGCGATGACTCCGCGCCTGCAAGCTTATATCCGTGAGGCTAAACGCCTTGCCGCAAATCAGATGCGCCCGCTCTCCGAGAAGAAACAGGAGATAGCGGAGCGTCATCAGCAAGAACGGCACCGGCTGGATACAGGCCAGACGCAGCGTCATATGGCGGAAACGAGAGAGCGGGCATCGCGCTTGCCGACCGGCTTTAAGGGCCTGTGGCACCGGCTGACGGGCGAATATCAAAAGACCCGCGTCCGCAATGAGCTTGAACTGCATTTCTGTCGGCAACGTGACCGGGATCAGCGGGATGCGCTCATCATGGCGCAGCTTGACGAGCGGCGGCAGTTACAGACCGATATCGTACAGGCGAGAGAACGCGCCGCAAGGCAACTGCTCGGGCTTTACAAGGATGCGGCCCGCTATCGTGACCTTGGGAACGCGCAAGGCCAGCAGCAAGGTCAACGCAGCCGCGACCGAGGGGCTGACCTTGGTTTAGGCTAGTCGCTTCTATAGATGTAGCTCGTCCCGTTGATCGTCGTTTCGGCATAGTCCATGCCGAGATCACGCGCTATGGCATCGTAATCGAGATAATGCTCTATTGCCTTCGGTATCTCGCCAAACAGCCCTTCATCAACAAACTGCATGGCAAGTTCGCGCAGGCTGTCGCATTCATACAGATCAATGTCGAACTGGTCGGGATCATCGTTTTTGAGATCGAAGCCATAGCCGACTTCGCGCACGGCAATGATGACTTTTACCTTCTGGTCGTCCGTCCATTCTTCGGCAGTTTCCAAAAACCCGCCGAAATTGCCCTGATGAATCTTGAGGGCTTCAAACAGTTCCGCGTCAAGGCGTTCGCCGTCGATAAACTGGATTTCAAATTCTTCGACTCGCTGGCCGTAATCGTTGCGCAGCTTCGAGGCCTTGTCGTCGTATTGTTCCCGACTGTCGAAATAAAATCCACGGGCTGAAATGTCGTAAGGCTGGGCGTAGAACGTTGTCACCTGTCTGTTTTCCTTGGGGTTTGGGTTGCTCATGCAACCCTTGCCTTCGTGGCGAACAGCGGGTGTGCAAACGGAAAGGCGGCTTCGCGGGGAACCGTCTGCAAGGAACGTCAGTGGATGAAGATGGGCGGAAACGCCTTGAAGTGCGCTGAGGGCAGCGCCCTAAGTCAAAACTGAACAATAAAAATGGAGCAATCCGTCCCGGTCGCTCCATTCCGTAAATGCTCGCGTAAAAGCGATACAAGTAGCTCATGCATGTGTGTGAGGCTGCCTACAGCCATTAAGTATCGGTTGGACGGGGCATGATGATTTAATATACCTCTTGGCTACGCTTCGCGTCCAGTGCTTTTCCAAGGTCAAAGTCTTCCCACGATGTAAACCATAGCTGCTTGTCACCATTCTTGGCGCGAAAATCAATCAAGTCAGTCTGGTCCGCTACAGTGGTTACACCAAAAAGCGACAAAACTTTGGACTTGGTTGCACCACTGACGTTTGGACATGATATCACATCGAATAACAGCATTGTCGCTTCCGCGCTTCTTGATAAGATATTCTTCTTTGAAGCCAATTGCTCAAAAATTTCATTTTCTACGAATTCACGCAGGTGATTGAATCTGACTTTGTTAGCCATATAGAATAAGGCTACCGTGATCGTAAAATAATTCGGCCTTACTCGAAATTGGTACGCGCCATCTGTCTCTATTACATTCAGATACGCGGCCAGTGTTTTTTCATCGATCCAATATTCCTTACCCAATTTTGAAACTACTATCAGTAAATATAATGTTTCAACCTGAGTGATATCATCACGTGCCGCATTCTTCATGGCGAAAGAGCATTCGTCAAAAATATATTTATATATTAGATGCTTATGATCATGCGTTGTAGATTTAGAGTTGCAAAACTCTATAAACATGCGGAGGATTCGGCACAATTTGATAGTCGTATTTACCCTGGGTGAAACCGAATATATAAAAAAAAGAAACTCAAGAATTCCAGTTATAGCCTTGGTTAGCTGCCAGCTATTTCGATTTTCTTCAGATAGGCTTGAATACGATTTGAGAATTTTATCGCATTTTCTCTCAACGATAGCTAAAGAATAATTTAATATATCTTTATATTCTACAGAACACTCCTTCACTACAGTCTTAAATTTCGTAATCAGAGATTTAGAGTTTATATATATGCTACCCGTTGCTTTGCCTTCCTCATCTTCAGGAATTTTTAGGTCGAAAATCAGGGCATCATTTAGCAAATCGCCGATACGATCTTTTGCTCTCGTTATTTCAGTGATGAGAGGTTTGTCGTAAAGTAGAGCTTTTGCAGAATTGAGAGATAATTTATATTCTTTAAGCAAGACATGAAGATTACCGACGATTTTGTCCTTCTCTCCCTCAGCATTGTAGAAAAGAAAATAATCATCGAGATATCTAAATATTTCATAATCCACCTTATGAATAAGGTTCTCTGCTTTCAGGCATTGCTCAAGCTGAACGTCAACATCTTGTAAAATTATCTCTGCAAAAACTCGCGATAGTTCAGGACCGATGATGATGCCATTTGTCTCGTTGTAATTCATAGATTGCATCAGCCGATCAAACTTGGAACCGAATGAATCTTTTGAGTTAGCCAAATTTTCTTTGGTGATAGATTTTCCCGCTACAGCCCAATCAATTGAGTGAGTGTAAATACTGTCAAAGCATTTGGATATATCCAGCTTCAAAAGCTTGTTATATTTCTTCTCACTTCGATGATATTTGTACGATTCGTAGAATTTATATATATTGCTATGATCCTTATATACGAAGAACGATTTCAAATCTTCGTATTCTTTATCATGCTCCTCAAGCGCCGCCACATCATCGGCAAGATTGTTGTAGTGGGTTTTGTCTTTGTGATACCTAAATTTTGCAATTCGCTCAGGCCGTCGAATTGAATAAGAGCTTCTGGTGCATAGATACAATATGATTTCTTTGTATCTATGGTAAAAGTCTACGACCTGAATTTGGTTCCTCGGGTGGGGGACCGCGAGGGTTCTATATTCATTAAATTTGTGGCTTATTTTGAAGTCGAACGGGATAGTATCCTTTTTTACTTCCTTTACACCAAAATTATAGACGTTCATTTGAACGATCGTTGGTCCGATATTAACACTCACGTTGGAAACCAGCGCCGGATTAATCGGCAATCCAAATAAAAGATGCACGATCTTATCAAGAACCGGCGATCCAGCCTTCCAATGCAGCTTATCACCATTGAAGTATATTTTGTTGTCTGTAATAAATTGATAGTAATTTCGATTTGAAAACGTAATCAGAGCGGATATCTGTCATTTCGGATGCCAAAATCCGCTCCAGTTTTTCTAGAACACCGGTTGCATCACGGCGGGCAACGGCCTCGTCAATCTGATTGCCATCCTGAATTTGCGCTATGGTCCGCTGGTGCAAGAGCTGGCTCATCTGGTGATGAGCCGTGTCGGCCCATTCCACTTCAAACCGAACCTGTGTGCCGACAAACGTTGGTTCAGATGGAAGGTCCGTCTCACCGCTCTCGGCTAGCCGAAACTCGACCCGCAACGATATCTCGATAAGTGGATCGTATTTGCGGAGATTTTCCAGTACCTCTCTTGGCTTCCATTTTTTAAGCGCTTTAGCGACCGCCGGATCATCATCCTCGGCGTAAGTCTGCAAGATTTCGTATGCCAGCGCTTCAATAGCAAGACGCAGTTCCAGGCACGCATAACGCAAGGCACTCCCACCCTCGCTCAGAAACCCTTTCGCCTTTTCGACGTGTTCCTTCGCGTACTGGCGAAACGGTATTTTGGCCGGAACCGGCATTTAAGCCTTCTGCGGTCGGAAGTCTCTCGGGAAAAAACCCTTGGCATTGCGTGCCGGCGGCTCAATATTCTTTTCTTTCAAAATCGCGAGCAACTTGGGTTCGTAATACGGGGTCCAGCCATCCCAATTACCTTCATAGCATATGCTGCATACGCAGATGTCCCAGCCCTGCAAGACATGGCCGTTATAGATATGAGGCCCAAACTGGTACTTGGAGCCACATACCGGACAGTCACACATAAACGCCGGGCGATCTTGCTGATACCGCGAAGCCGAACGTCGCATATCAAACCTCCGAATCAACTGCTCAATGGGTTATGATGACAGCTATAGACTGAATCAGAAACTGACGGCTGTGTGGAAGATGCATCCCCTTCAAGTTGAGTTACCGGCTGGGCGAAAATTGAGCTTTTGCCCATAATCTTAAGCTATAACGGCTTACTTCGATTCATACGTGCCCTCATGACAGCCCTGTCCTTATGGAACCCATTGAGCAATGGCGGAAATTGCAAGAAACGAAAATGATAAAGCGCTGATGCTGTCTCCCTGGCATGACGGGACAGCACAGACGACATTTTCTGCTGCCCTTACATTAAGCGGCAAAGCAAGCGACCTTGATGGACAAAAGCACGAACAAACGCCTCAAACTTATTTTACCGCTGGGCTCGCTGCCATTTTAAACACGTTTTACACCTTGAGCGCCCCAGATGCAGTCACAACCGCATTTCATTTAGTGGACGAATGGAGCCTTGATAAAATAGAAACCAAAAATCTGTCGGCACGCGACGTGGCCATTTTTGACAGATTAATCAATAATATAGGCGACTACACAGAAGATAGGTTTGGCGCTATATTCTATTATTACGATTACTATCTAAAAAAGCCGATATTAGACCATAGTGATATTAATGACAGACTGCCATACGTGGCAGTTATATTAAGAGGAATGATATTTGAACGTGTCCTGCAAACGTTGCTAGGGCAGCATATACAATTAAATACTCGAATGCATATGTTTACTCACCTTGAGCTATCACTAGC
>JBEHYB010000081.1:0-10375 GCA_048498395.1 Pseudomonadota bacterium | reverse complement strand
TCCCCATCAGGGCGGCTGCCCGCTGTGCAAGGGCCAGGGCTATAAAGGCCGTGTGGCCGTAGCGGAAATCCTTCTGATGGATGACGATCTGGATGATATTATTGCCCGGGGCGGTACCAAAGTTGAGATGCGCCGTGTTGCGAAGCAAAAGGGATTCAAAAGCATGAAAGATGATGGTATGCTCAAGGTCCTTGACGGGCTGACCAGCATCGCCGAGGTCGCAAGCAATATCGACGTCACCAAAGAATAGCCCGCCTCAATCTCTTTTTCTCTTTCTCTATAGATCCCGCAGTACATTATAAGGTGTAAGACTTGGAACGCTTCAAATATAAAGCATTTAACGGCAAAGGCCGCCCGATACGCGGGGTCATATCCGCGGCCAATGAGACCGATCTTTTCAATCAATTGCAGGCGGCAGGGCTTGAACTTGTCAGTTGTTCCTCGGTTTCCACCAAGGGTGCGATGGGCAAGCTTTCGCTTCTCAAGAAAAGAATTAAAGTCCGCGACCTGATCCAGCTTTTTATCGCGCTTGAGCAGATGCAGTCAGCCGGCGTTCCCATGCTCGAAGCGCTGGGCGATATCCGCGAAAGTATGGACAACCAGGGTTTGCGGGATATCATGTCCGATATTCATCGGAACGTGTCGGAAGGCAGTTCGCTGTCCGATGCCATGGCCAATCATCCCAAGGTTTTCGGCAATCTTTATATCTCCCTGATCCGCGCCGGCGAGGGAACCGGAGATTTAAGTAAATCATACAAAATGCTCGTTAAGTATCTGAAATGGGTTGATGATATGCAATCCAAGATCAGGAAGGCGACACGCTATCCGATGATCCTTTTGCTGGCTGTTATTCTGACCTGCGTCGTCATGCTGGGTCACGTCGTGCCGCAGATCGTCGGTTTTATTCGCAATCTCGGGCAGGCCTTGCCGTTTTATACGACGGCGCTCGTTGCCACGTCGGATTTCTTCCAGGAATATTGGTGGGCGATCCTCGCGGCACCTTTCGTCATCTTTATTCTCTATAAGACATTCAGGAAGTTATCGAATGAATTCGCCTATCGTATGGATACGCTGTTCCTGAAGCTTGGCGTGGTCGGCCCGTTGGTCAGAAAAATCAATATTGCCCGTTATTCTCAAACCTTTGCGTCGCTTTATTCAAGCGGTATCGATGTTATCAACTGCCTTAAATCCGCCCAGGAAACAGTCACCAATCTTGCCATGATCGAGGCGCTGGAAGTCACGCTGGCGCAGGTCCAGACGGGGGCGACGCTCTCGGAGGCTTTCAATTCCTCGGGGGAATTCCCAAGTCTGGTCGTTCGCATGGTTCGCATCGGCGAAGAATCAGGTAATCTTTCCCCTGTCTTTGATCAGGTCTCGGAATTCTACACAAGGGACGTTGATGAGTCGGTTCAGGCGATGATCGCCATGATCGAGCCGGCTTTGACGCTACTTCTCGGGGGCATGATTCTGTGGATTGCCGCCGGGGTGTTTGGTCCGATATACTCAAGCTTCGAACATATTCAATTCTAACATTTCAACGGTCCCGATTTTGTCATTCCTTTCAACATCGAAATGCATTCTGTTACTTACTGATGATTTGCTTTGCATGTACAAGGCGGGTCCGAGAGGCGTGACGCTCGTAAATTCATTCGGATGGAGATCGGCTGATTTTGAAAACAATGTCGCCGCCGCGCTGAATGAAGAAGTAGGGGATGGTTCGGTCTATATTCTCAATGACGCGGTCGAACAGCATTACCGCAAGGAAAAAATCAATAAACTGACAGCTCTTGATCGCAAGAATATCATCGACCGCCGTCTGAACATCGCATTCCCGAGCTATCCGACGCGCGCCGCCTTGCCATTGAAGGAAAAGAAAGGCAAGGGACTGCCGCTTTCCAAGGAGCATCTGTTCCTGTTCGCGGCTGTGCCATCGACAGATTCTTTCAGAAAACTTCTCGAAGCGATCCGCAGGGCCGATTGCACCGTTGCCGATTACTGCCTGCTGCCGATTGAATCTGTCGATCTTGTTGAAAAGATCGCCGCGAAGGTCGCCAAGGAAAACCGTCAGCTCGAACGTTCGGGCTGGAGCATCCTTCTTGGCCAGCATCAGGGCGGCGGGCTTCGCCAGATTGTCATCAAGGGCGGACAGATCGCCCTGACCCGTATCACGCCGGTCGTCATGCCCGAAGCGCAGAATGCCGCGCAGTGGGCCTCCGATGTCGTGCAGGAACTTCAGTCGACGATCAGTTACCTGAGCCGTTTCGGCTATGCGCAGAATGACGGTCTCGATATCATTCTTATCAGCAAGCCTGATTTTGGCGCGCTGGTCGAGGATATGATCAATATTCCGTGCCAGTTCAGCTCGCTGACATTGCAACGCGCTGCGGAGTTCGCAGGTGTGACCGTTGGGCGCAAGCAGGACCAGCATTATGCCGATCCTCTTCATATCGCATGGCGCGCCAAAAAACCGCGCAACGTCATGGCGATGCAGTCCAAAGAAATCGATGCCGTGGCCAATCCGCGCAAAGTCGCTTTCTTTGCCATGCTGCTTTTGACGGCGGGTATCGGCTATTTCGCCTTTACCGTCGCAAGCGAAGCGCTGACGCTTTATGGGGACAAGCAAAATCTTGTCGAAGTGAACAAGATGAAGGTCCTTGCGGACCAGATGTATGACGATGAGATCAAGCGCAAGGAATCCCTTGGCATTGATGTGAAGCTTATTCAGGGCTCGCTGGCCATTTACAAGGATATCGACAAGATCACTTTCGATCCGTTGCCGGTTCTTGAGATTGCCGGGCAGGAGCTTAAAGACCTGCGCATGGACGGCGTGACGCTCAAGGCAGATATGCCCGAGCCACCGAAACCGGATCCGAATAATCCGTCGGCAGAGCCGGTGCCATTGACGCGCCAGGCGGCGGTGACGTTGAAATTCAGCTTCCCCGGCACGATCAAGCCGGAAGACGGCAACGAGAAAATCGAGCAGTTGCGCAAGCGCATTGCGAAGAAACTTCCCGGCTATAAAGTTGATGTTTCCAAACAGCTCGCCGACCTGACTTATACTGGACAACTTACAAACGAAACCGGTTTCACGGCAGTTAAACGCCGCGCAGAAGAAGTATATACCGGTGAAATTCTTATTCAGAAGGACATATCAGATGTTTCGGGTTCTGGGACGTAATCGTATTATTGTCCTTATCGTGCTGGCATTGCTGAATGGGGCCGCCGGCTATGGTCTCTATCAGTATCTTATTCCAATGCGGGAAGAGGCGGATCAGACTTTGAGCAAGGCGCGCAGCGCGCTTGAACAGAAGCGTGCCGAAATCCAGAAACTCAAGGAAGAATATGCGCTTTTGCAAAGCCAGCTCAAATATTTCAAGGATCTTGAGGCGCGAGGCTTCTTCAACAATCAGAACCGTGTCGCGGCACAGGAGGCTTTTGAGAAGCTCCGTACCATTTCCGGCGTGTTAAAAGCCAAATACGATATCAAGTCCGGTACGCTGATCGAAGATCCGCGCGCGGCCAATGCCGACTACGTTATTTTGAAATCGCCCATTAATGTCGAGCTTGAGAGTCTTGACGATGTCGATGTCTATAGCTTTTTGAAACTGATTCAGGAGCGTTTCCCCGGTAAGGTGGATATCGTCGGCATGGATATCGAAAAAATCGAAGACGTGAACCCGGTCATCCTGAGGAAAATCGGTACCGGCAATCCGGTCGCCATGATCAAGAGCAAGATCGATTTCGAATGGAGAACCATGGCTTCGCGGAAATCGTTGTCACCGGATACTATAGATCAGGCCGAGCCTGAAGCTGCGCCATCGGTTGTATCGCCGTCTGCCGGTACGACAGCTGCAACACAGGGAGCCGCCAGATGATAAAAAATCGTACGCTGACCTGCCTGATGGTTTTAACCGCGCTTTCCCTATCGGGTTTTGCCGTCATGGCCGATGAAAATCTGGGCGTTACGCAACTTATCGATCCTGCAACGGGCGCGCCTGTTGCCGAAGCGCCCGTTCCGCCGGAAGTTCTGATCCTGCGAAAGATCGAGCAGGAGCTCAAGGAAAAATATAAAACGGAAATCTATGTTCCGCCCGCTATTCCATCGCTGATCTTTACGCCGTCCCAGCAATCGTTACTGCGTGAAGCGCGCAATGGATTTAATACGCGCATTCCGACGGAAGCGGAAACGCTTGCGAGTTCGGGGGCGGCGGGCAGCCTGCAACAGCCTGCCATGGCGGTGCGTAAACTTTCTCTGGGGGGGATTGTATTCATCAGTCCGGACGAGTGGACGATATGGCTTAACAAACGCCGTATCACGCCGGACAAGCTGCCGACCGAAGCTGTCGATCTCCGCGTCTATAAAGAGTTTATAGAACTGAGATGGTTCGATGCGCAGACGAACCAGATATATCCTATCAGATTGCGTCCCAACCAGACATTCGGTTTAGACGCGCATACTTTCATTCCGGGTTGATAATGACTTCGTCAAAAGCACTTGAAGTGAAAAATCTGAAAGCTGCTTACGCGGGAAAAGAAGTCCTGCACGGGCTCGATCTCGATGTGACCGGCGGTGAAACATACGGCCTGATCGGACTTAACGGTGCCGGAAAAACGACAATGATCAAAATCATCCTCGGCCTCAAGAACGAAACGCAGGGCGATGTAAAATTCTTCGGTCTTGATCGGTCATCCAGAGACGTGAAAGCGCAGATTTCCTATCTGCCGGAAAGATTTGATCCGCCGTGGTTTTTAAAAGGCGAGGAGTTCATCCGTTTTTCTGCCGAACTCTACGGACGTAAAGTCCATCATGACGTTATAGAAGATTTCGCGGTTCAGCTGGCGCTCGATCCGGCGGCGATGAAACGCCGTGTCCAGACTTATTCAAAAGGGATGCGCCAAAAGCTCGGACTTATCGCGACGATCCTGACGGGCTGTTCGCTGCTGATCCTGGACGAGCCGATGAGCGGCCTTGATCCGCTGGCGCGTGCGCTGGTGAAGAACGTGCTTTTGAAGGTTAAGTCGGAGGGCCGTACGGTCATCCTGTCGAGCCATATCCTTGCTGATATGGACGAAATCTGCGACCGCATCTCGGTTATTCATGACGGTATCATTCATTATGGCGGCACGCCGGCAGGTTTTCGTGAGAAAATGGGAGAGGCAAGCCTTGAAAAAGCCTTTCTCCATGTCGTGCAACCCCAAAATACAGCAAGGGCCGCGTAATGTATCATTCAGGTGCTTTGCAAAAACTCCATTCCCGTATAGACTTACCGCCAGTATCCTTCCCGCTGGCTGACCAGAAAATGTACCTTTCATGACCGATCCAGAAGATAAATCACCGACCGATCAGGATTATCTAGACGTAGAAGAGTTTGAATCTGACGTCAGCGATACGAATGATTTCGATGAAGATAACGAAGACGGTATTTTCGCCGCCTCCGAACCGGTCAAGAAAAAATCCGGCTCGGGCTTGATGGTCACTGTCGCCGTTGCCGCTTTGCTCGGCGGGGCCGCTTTCTACTACTACACGAACGGTATGCCGAATATCGCCATTCCTGGATTGACGCAGGTCGCGTCGACCGCGCCGGAATCCGATGTGCCGCCTTCGCCTGCGCCAGATGTCGCGCCGCCGGTTGTCGCGGAAACGCCGCCGCCTGCCGCCGAACAGGATTCCGTTCCGGGCCTCCCGAAACCTGCCAGTGATTTCGATGAACAAACCGAGGCTGCGCCGGTCGCGCCGCCGGTTCCTGAAGCGCCTGTCGCTGCAACGGCTCCGGCTACGCCCGTTCCGCCAGCCCCGGATTCTGCACTCGTCTCTGCGCCGAAAGTTGAAAACATAGCGGATGCGCCCGCCGTCAAGCCTGAGGAAATGCCGGCGCCGCCGACACCTGCGCAGGCCGCCGCCGAAGCCGTGCCGGTCGCGCCTCCTGCCAAGGTTGAAGCCAAGCCTTTGCCTAAAACAGAATCTAAAGCCGAAACCAAGGCTGCGACAAGCGGACCGCTGACACCGATGCCGGATCAGGCTTCGCTGGCAAAGGCGGAAGATAAGCCTGCCGCCAAAGAAACTGTCGATACCAAGCTGCCGACCAAAAAAGATGAACTGGAAGCCGCGCGCGAAGCGGTGAATGTCCCGAAAAAAACCGCGGTCGCCAAGACTGAATATTTTGACTCGCCCGGCAGCAAGGCGCTGACCGATATTCCGCCGCCGAGCATCAACCCGATGCGCGAGCCGGGAGAGAGCATCATTATCGTTCACAAGAAAAAAGCGATTGAAGATGCGATCATTGAAAGAGGCGACGATGACGGTTTCGTTGAATCGAAACTGGTTTCCGCCAATCGCGCTTTGAAACTCGGCCGCTATGATGCCGCGCTCGATTTCTATAACCAGCTTCTCAAGAAGAATTCGCGCGATCCGCGCATCCTGATGGGCCGCGCCGTGACGCTGCAGAAAATGGGCGAGCCGAAACAGGCGATCGAAGCCTATCAGGACGTGCTCGATATCGAGCCGAACAATCCGGAAGCGATCACCAACCTGATGGGGCTTATCGGTAAGACGAAACCTGCTTACGCGCTTGAGAAGCTTCTCGACCTGCGCGAAACATATCCGAAAAATCCGGCGGTGGCTGCCCAGCTGGGTGTGGCCTATACGCAATCAGGAAATCCTGAAGACGGTCTGAAATACCTGAAGATGGCATCGGATCTTGAGCCGGATAATCCTTTGCATTATTTCAACATGGCCGTGATCTACGAACATATGAATGATCGCGTCAGCGCCATCAAATATTACGAACAGGCGCTCGATACTTATTCGGTCAGCGGTGCAGGGGACGACACGCAATTCTCCCGCGAAGAGATCTATGACCGTCTGGCGCGCCTGCGCGGAAATTAAAGCGTGGATTTGGATGCTTCTTTTTTCTCCGTCGTATTTCTGATTTTCTTTGCCCTGACAGGTGCCTGTCTCGGCAGTTTCGCAACCGCCATTATCCATCGTGAAAAAACAGGCCGCCCGTGGTTCTCTCTCAAAGGTGACGCGGTAAGATCGGCCTGTCCGTCCTGCAGACATAAACTCGGGATCGCCGATCTTGTGCCGGTATTTTCCTGGGCTGCGAGGCGGGGGAAATGCGCTCACTGCGGCGCGCCTGTTTCGGCTTTTTACCCTTTTGTTGAAATAGTTTGCGCCCTTGGGGCAGTTCTGATTTTCCTCTATTCGGGACTTGGTGTATTATCACTGGCAGGGCTTTTCATTCTGCCTTTTCTTGTTTCCCTGTTCTTTCTGGGTGCCGTCTATAAAATTTTCTCCCTGAGGCTCTTTCTGATCGTGATTTTGAGCGGGTTTTTGGCGTTTATTGCCCAAATACTGCTGTTAAAATAAAGAAAGGCTTAAGGATCCCGGTTTTATTTACTAAATGTTTGTTTTTATAAGATAAAAAGATAGAGACCTATTCAGGAGGATTCCCGTGGATATTACCCAGTTACTTGCGTTCGTTATGCAAAACAACGCGTCGGATTTACATTTAAGCTCAGGCAATCCGCCGATTGTCCGCGTGCACGGGACGTTGAAGAGACTCAAGTCCGAGACTCTCAGCTCTGATGAAATCCGCGCCATGCTTTATTCCGTGATGACGGACGAGCAACGCGCCGATTACGAGAAAAATTTCGAACTCGATTTCGCGATCGCCTTCGGTGAAAAAGCGCGTTTTCGCGTGAACGTATTTATGAACAGGAACGGAACCGCCGCCGTGTTCCGTACCATTCCGTCCGTCGTCCCGACGATGGAAGAGCTGGAACTGCCGGCCGTTATCCGCCGCTTCGCCGAGCTTGAGAAGGGAATTATTCTCGTCACCGGCGCGACCGGTTCGGGTAAATCGACGACGCTTGCTGCGATCATCAACCACATCAACGAGAATACCTCGAAACATATTCTGACCATCGAAGATCCGGTCGAATTTTTCCATACCTCCAAGAAATCGCTGGTCAATCACCGCGAACTTGGCAGTGATACCAAGTCTTTCTCCCGCGCTCTGAAAAGCGCGCTGCGGGAAGACCCGGACGTTATTCTGGTCGGTGAGATGCGTGACCATGAAACCATTTCTCTTGCGTTGACAGCCGCCGAAACAGGTCACCTTGTGCTCGGTACGCTGCACGCGAACACCGCGCCTAAAACCATCGACCGTATTATCGACGTGTTCCCGACAGGCGAGAAAGAAATGGTTCGCGCCATGTTGTCGAGTTCGTTGCAAGGCGTTATCGCCCAGATCCTTTTGAAGAAAGCGGATGGCACGGGTCGTGTCGGCGCGTTCGAAGTTCTGGTGGGTACAAGCGCCGTTCGAAACCTGATCCGCGAAAACCAGATTCCACAATTATACTCTATGCTGCAAACGGGTTCCCGTTACGGCATGATCACGATGGAAGATGCCGTCAAGGGCTTGCTTGAGCAGGGCATCGTCGATCCTGAATCCGCGCGTACCGCGCTTCTGAAAACCACTGATGAAGACGAAGGCTTTACCGCCAACACGACGACCGGAGGCGAAGGCCGCGCGTCAGCTTCATTGGGCGGCGGAAGAATTACAAAAAGCTCGGCTCCAATTAAAATTACGGAAGAAGGATACTCGTTTTGAGTTCACCTCTGGTCTTCAGTTATCTGACGATGATGAACGAAAGATCGGCTACGGATTTGTACCTTACCGTGGGCCATCCTCCGGCGCTGCGTATCGACGACAAGCTTGAAACGATCGGCGATCATATTTTACAGGCCGCCGATCTTGAAGATATTCTCAGCAATGTCCTCACATTAAGACAAAAGCGCGAATTTGAAACCAATATGGAGCTGAACTCGGCGCTCGATATGGGAGTCTATGGTCGCTTCCGCGTCAACGTGCTGAAACAAAGACAGCATCCGGCGCTCGTTATCCGTCGCATCGTCTCGCGCATTCCGGCCTTTCAGGAGCTGAACCTGCCGCCGATCTTCGAGCAGCTTTCGATGCAGAAGCGGGGGCTGATCCTTCTCACCGGTATGACCGGTTCGGGTAAATCGACGACGCTTGCTTCGATGATCGATTACCGCAACGCCCATTCGCAAGGCCATATCATCACGATCGAAGACCCGATCGAATATCACCACGACCATAAGAAAAGCATCGTTTCCCAGCGTGAAGTCGGGGTCGATACCGAGAATTACGCCATCGCCCTCAAAAACGCGCTGCGCCAGCGTCCCGATGTCATTCTGGTCGGCGAGATCAGGGACCGCGAAGTCATGGAGCAGGCGCTGACCGCCGCCGAGACGGGGCATCTGTGTCTTGCCACCATACACACGAATAACGCCTATCAGGCCATCCAGCGTATCGTGAACCTGTTCCCCGAAGATTATGCGCGCCAGATTTGTTATAATCTTGCCACCAATCTCAAGGCGATCGTTTCGCAAAGGCTTGTGCCGACGGTGAACGGCTCACTCACGATCGCATTGGAGATCCTGATCAATGAAGGTCACGTGCGCGACCTGATCCAGGAAGGCAAGTTCAGCAAAATCAAGGATGTCATCGAGGCGAACCAGTCGACGGGTATGTGCAGTTTCGATCAGTCGCTGCTCGCGCTTTATTCCAAAGGTCTAATATCCGAAGATGTGGCCGTCGCCCAGGCGGACCTTGCCGGCGACCTGAAAATCAAGCTCAAACAGGCGAAAACGGGTGCCAAAGGCGATGTTTTGACTCGTCTCGACACCACCAATCTCGCGATCTCCGAGTAAGTCTAGGCAACACCCTAAAAATAGGATATATTTTTCCCGTTCAGCCGCAATCCTGCGGTGCCGATTCGTCCTTAAATTGCTTCACCTCAAATAGCTTCACAAGACAGGTCTAAAATGAAGAGTTCAAAATCATTCAGAAACGCCCTCATAGCGTCCGTATGCTTTACAGTATTGGCGATTTCCGGCTGTCAATTGACTGAAAACACCCTCAAGGCGGATCGTAGCAGCAATCAGGAAATACAGGATTACCGTGATATGCTCGCGCCGCGCGAAGCGCCGCTTGATGATGCTAAATCAAATTCAATTCCTGAACTGAAACCATATGTGGCGAATAATTCGCAGTCGATGAAGGCGATGCCTCTGGTCTCGGTCGCTATTAACCAGAGTATTCCTCTGCGCGATGCGCTGTTCGAACTCGCCAAACAGGCCGATTACGATATCCAGCTCGATCCGCGTATTAAAGGTTCGATCATCTATACAGCCCGCAACAAGCCGTTCGATCTCGTCGTCAGCCAGATCAGCGAAATCGCCGGCCTGCGTTACAGATTTGAAGACGATACATTAAAGGTCGAGCTCGATACGCCGTATACGAGAAACTACAAGGTTGAATATCTGGCCCTGGCACGTGACAGCAAG
>JBEHYB010000080.1:0-10417 GCA_048498395.1 Pseudomonadota bacterium | reverse complement strand
AGTTGCGCCCATAGATCGCCCAATGATCGCGCACGATCTCGTCGACGCCCTTTTACCCAGCGTGATAAGGCAGGTCAGTTGGCCTTCGACCGCGAGTGAATAGGCGAGCTTGGCAGCGTTATTATCACTGCTGATGCCAAGCTTTTCGGCGATCTGGCGCGCCTCGATGCTATTAACGATCAGGTAATCCAGCAAACCGATGGCCTGTTTGGGAATGGCGAGCGCCGGCGCAATATTGAGAATTGTTTTGCAGCCCCTCGCCTTCGCGCGCTCGAGAATCGTGATCGTCTGGTCGATCGGCAACTCCATCTGCATCAACAGCACATTGTCAGGCGTGAGGATTTCATCCGGCACCTGGTCGGCCATGGATTCGGAATTGGCACCTGTGAGAATAATGATCTGTTTCTGCCCCGTAGGATCGCGCACCGTGACAGCCGTTCCGGTCGGAAGGTCGGACCGTGCCACGCCGGACACGATCACACCATCGCGTTTCAGTGTTTCAGTAATGGTGCGGCCATAATTATCGTCGCCGACCTTGCCGACAAGCGCGACCTTGGCCCCTGCGCGGCAGGCGGCGAGCGCCTGGTTAGCCCCTTTGCCGCCGGGATTTAATTCATAATCATTGGAAAAAATCGTCTCGCCAGGCCCGGGAAGCTTTTCAAGCCGGGCGGACATATCCATGTGCAGGGAACCGAAAACGATAATCATGGATTACAGGTTAAACCTATCTGCAAGATTTTCAATTCTTGAAAGAGCTTTATCCAGAGCCGCCATGGTTTTGGCAAGATCGCGTGAGTCGTCATCTAACCAAACCCGCGTAACCCACAGAGTTGCAACGGTTAAGCCGGTTACGCGCGCCGCCCCTTTCCAGCCGTACGGATCAAGGCCGGCGGCTTCAAGCATACGGGTCATCGATGCGCCAAGATGCGGAAAGCTTATCAGGGCCTGTTTCGGATCGGATTTAAAAGAATCAAAAATGGACTTGAGCGCGGCCCGGTCCTGATTGGCGAGATCGAACCGCTCCATTAAAATGTCGAATATCAGATCGCGAACCGGGGTTTCCGGGTTGAAGTCGTCAAAAAGCTCAAGAACCTTGTTATCGAGCCGCCGGCCATAGGCGGAGAGGATATCGTCCTTGCTGTCGAAAGAATCATAAAAGGCGGAAAGTGAAATCCCGGCCTCGCCCGCGATATCGCGGACCGTCACAAAACCCCAGCTTTGAGCCGATGCCAGCCGCAGCGCAGCCTCGATGATTTTATCCCGGGCCGAGAGCTTCGGGGAATTCGTGGGCTTTTGCGGTTTTTTCGCTGGTTTCGGTGGCATGGCTTTCCCAATAATGCTAATCAACCTAATCATTAACCAATAAAATTCAACACTACAAAGGTATTATTAAATGGGAACCAAATTTGGCCTCTGCGCCATCGGTAACGCGATCGTCGACATCATTGCGCCGGCCACCGAGGCATTTATCGCTTCCCAGAAAGAATTCGGCATGCAGCCGGGCGGCATGACGCTGATCGATGCCAAACGCGCTGAAAATCTTTACAAATTGATGGGGCCTGCAACAGAAGCTTCCGGGGGCTCCGCCGGGAATACGATGGCAGCCTATGCCTCTTTCGGCGGCAAAGGTGCCTATATTGGCAAGGTCGCAAATGACGTGCTTGGAAAAGTCTTTACGCATGACATCCGCGCGATCGGCGTTGATTTTACTTCCGCTCCGCTTGTTGACGGCGCGCCTACCGCGCAATGCCTGATCCTCGTTACCCCGGACGCGCAAAGAACGATGAACACATTCCTTGGAGCCTGCGTGACATTGAGTCCGGAAGATGTGAATGAGGATGTCATTGCGAATTCCGCCATCACCTATCTGGAAGGTTACCTGTTCGATGCAGCACCGGCCAAAGCCGCTTTTTATAAAGCCGCCGAGATCGTGAAGAAGAACGGACGCAAACTGTCACTGACGCTGTCGGATTCATTCTGCGTCAATCGCTACCGCGATGATTTCAGAAAACTGGTCGCCGATCACGTCGATATCCTGTTTGCGAATGAAGAAGAAATCAAAGCCCTTTATCAAACAGTGACGCTCGAAGACGCGATTGAAGCCGTGCGCAAGGATTGCGAAATCGCCGCAGTCACCTGTGGCGCGAACGGCTCGATCATTGTCAGCGGCAATGAAACTGTCAAAATAAAGGCTGAAACGCCACAACGCGTCGTCGATACGACAGGTGCCGGCGATGTCTACGCGGCAGGTTTTCTGTTTGGAATAACAGAAGGAAAATCCCTGGCCGAATGCGGCAGGCTCGGCTCGCTCGCCGCCGCCGAAGTCATCGACCATTACGGCCCGCGTCCGTCGGTGTCGTTGAAAGACCTGATGCAGACAAAAACCGGCAAGGCAGCTTGATGATTTTAAAGCTATACATCATAGCTTTTTGTATCGTTGCAGCCTTGGGGATCTATGGCGTTTTCATAGAGCCCTTTCAATTAAGAATAAAAGAATGGACCGTTCAGAATAGCAAATGGCACGGACAGCCAGATTTGAAAATTGCCATTCTGACCGACATTCACGCAGCCCGCCCATGGATGCCCCCATCACGAATTGAAAAAATCGTTCAGCGAACGAATTCTTTAAACCCTGACATCATTCTTCTATTAGGCGATTACGTCGCCACACACCCTTTCAAGCTCCCCGTATCCGCTGAAGAAGGAATTGCGCCGCTTAAGGATCTAAAGGCAAAATGTGGCATCTACGCCATTCTTGGTAATCACGATTTTGATAAAAGAACCTCCGGCTGGCCCGACGCTCTCAAGAAAACCGGCATTCCGGTTTTTGAAAATCACGCAAAGAAAATAGAATGCGGTGAGAATAAATTCTGGCTGGCGGGCCTGAAAGACCAAATCTACCAGGATCCCGATTTATCAAATGCACTTAAAAACACAAATGACGGATATCCCGTTATTATGATGATGCATGAACCTGATCTTTTTCCTGAAACGCCTAAATCTGTTGCCTTAACAGTTGCCGGACATACTCATGGCGGACAAGTACGCATTCCATTTATAGGCGCCCTGCTCGTTCCATCAAAATACGGAACACGCTATGCTTATGGCCATATCATTGAGAACGGCAAGGATCTGGTTGTGTCAGGCGGGCTTGGAAGCTCCATTCTTCCTGTGAGATTTCTTATGCCTCCGGAAATTACCATCGTTCATCTAAAGGCCTCATCGTGAAAAAAATTTTACTGTTTCTAGCAATATTCTTCATCTCCACACCGGCTTTTGCCGCCGGAGGAATTGCGATGCACGGGGCACCTGCGCAAAAAGATGGCTTTACCAACCTGCCCTATGCGAAAGCCGATGCGCCGAAAGGCGGCGTATTGCGGCAATCTGCTGTTGGTTCGTTCGATACGCTCAATCCGTTTACGCTCAAGGGCAAGGCAGCGCTCGGCCTGACCTATGTTTATGACCGGCTGATGGGACGTTCGTGGGATGAACCGTTTACGCTTTATCCTTTAATTGCGCAGAGCGTCGATGTGCCTGATGACAGGTCAAGCATTACGTTCCACCTGAACCCGGCCGCGAAATTCAGCGACGGCTCCCCGATCACTATCGACGATGTCCTGTTTTCCTTTAACACGCTCAAGGAAAAAGGCCGCCCGAATATGCGGCAGGTCTATAAGCTCGTCGACCATGTCGATAAAATCGATGCGACTTCGCTGAAATTCACCCTCGTCCCGGCGCATGACCGCGAAACGGTGATGATCATCGCGATGATGCCTGTCTTGAGCAAAAAATACTGGTCCGATAAAAATTTTGATGCCAGCACGCTCGCTATTCCCGTCACCAACGGGCCTTATAAAATAGCAGGCATCGAACCGGGCCGAAAAATCATCCTGGAACGCGACCCGAATTACTGGGCAAAAGATCTCCCCATCAATAAGGGGCTTTATAATTTCGACAGGATCACAACCGATTATTTCCGCGATGATGCCGTTGCGCTCGAAGCTTTCAAGAAAGGCGATCTCGATCTGCGCGTCGAACAAAATCCCCATCGCTGGGCGACCGGCTATACGGGTTCTCTCGGGCCGATAAAACAGGAAGCGCTCGCGCATGGAAGAGTCGAGAAAATGTGGGGCCTGATCTTCAATCTGCGCCGCGAGCCTTTCGACGATATCCGCGTCCGCAAAGCGCTGTCCCTGATGGTCGATTACGACTGGATCAATAAAAACATCTTCCACAGCCTCTATAAACCGACGAACAGTTTCTATCCGAATTCAAACCTCGCGGCCTCCGGCAAACCTGATGCGGCGGAGCTCAAGCTGCTGGATCCTTACAGAAACGCCCTTCCTCCGGAAGTTTTTGGCGATGCGTGGAAAACCTCCGACACCGGTAATCCGGCCGCTTTACGTGAAAACCAGCGTCTCGCCGACGGACTGTTGAAAGAAGCTGGCTGGATCATCAAGGACGGCAAACGCGTCAATGCGAAAACCGGAAAGCCGCTGACTTTTGAAATTCTTCTTGGCACAGCCGAGGACGAGAAAGTTGCACTGTCGTTCAAACGTTCGCTGGCGCGGCTTGGCATCGATATCTCAATGCGCACACTCGACTCGGCTGCGTTCAACGACCGCATGCTGTCTTACGAGTACGACATGACGCTTTATTTCTGGCAGAACACATTGTCGCCGGGAACCGAACAGATGCTCTACTGGGGATGCCAGGCGGCGAAAGATAAAGGCCGTTTCAATTATTCCGGGATCTGCCTGCCCGCCATCGACGCGCTGGCCAAAAACATCCCGCAGGTAAAAAGCCGCGAGGAGCTGCTGGCCAATATCCACGCCCTCGACCGGATCCTGACATGGGAGCATATCGCCATTCCCCTGTTCTACAGCGGCAAGGATTTCGTGGCTTCCTGGCCTTATATGGCGCACCCGGACCGCAACGCGCTCTACGGCAATACGCTTGAAAGCTGGTATAAAACACCCCAATAAATCTGCCCCAAAAACCTCATTGAGCTGGCCGGGTGATTCTGGTAAGTTATTGGCAATGTTAAAGGATTCTATAATGAAAAAATCTTCCTGTTTTCTGCTCGCTTTGTCTGCACTGGCCCTTTCAGGCTGCTGGAGCATGAATCAGGAGATTGAAAATGACGGCCGTTACTGGCAGCGCATCGACACGACCGACGCGATTTACCAACGCGGACCGAATGCCCAACAGATGCTGTTTCAGGATATGGCGACCTGTACGTCGAGCCTGAATGAAATGGAACGTCTCGGCGCGGTGCGTAACGCCGTCCCGCCGGAAACATTCGACAAGTCTTACAACCACGTGAACCCGGATTCACCTGAAGGCCGCATGGCGCGTTACGATACGCCGGACCATAACGGTTACCTGCGCACTGAAAATTACGAATATCATGACTTTGAAACCTGCATGACTTCAAAAGGCTGGGAACGCGTCAAGTACGTGAACTATGAAACCAAGGAACGCGCCCGCGAAGACTATCTGGACGCGATCGGTTACCAGCGTTTCCGCTCGAAGACCGGCGAAAAAGTCCAGTCGGATTACGATCACCTCAATAAATAATCACTTCAACAGATAGCTTAAGGGCGTTGAGATAAAGCGTGGTTTCTCGCGCCCCTTTAGCACGCATGCCGTCAACGATCCGCTGGCAAAGGCTCCGGTGTCGACCGCGATGCGGTTCGGCTTTACCTGCGGCTTGTAATCATCGGTGATCGAATGACCATGCACGATGATTTTCTTCGCGCGTTTTTCCGATTGCAGGAACGGTTTGCGTGTCCAGATCAGATCATGCTCTCTCTGGTCATTGAGCGGACGATCGAAATCGATGCCGGCATGACAAAAGAAATGCGAAGCCGTCTGGAACGTGTATTGCAGGTTCCTTAAAAACCTCCTGTGCTCGACCCCGACAGCTTTCTTGAATTCCCTGCACAGAGACAGATTGTCCTCTGCCTCAAGACTGACGCTGAGTCCATAACTTTTAAGCGTCGCGACACCGCCCCATTTCATTTTCCAGGCTTCAAAATCGGCAGCATGAAATCTTTTGGTGACGATATTTTCCACAGCGAATTCGTGATTGCCTTTCAGGAAGACAGGCGGATATTTCCAGTCGCGCTTTTGCACTTCGATCAGACGGTCGATAACCTGTTTGCTTTGCGGGCCGCGATCGACATAGTCGCCGAGAAACACCAATTGATAGGACCTGGTGCCTGCATCTTCCTCGATCTTTTTGAGAAGTTCGTCAAGAAGGTCGAGCCTTCCATGAACGTCGCCGACCGCATAAATGGCGTGTCTCATTTTTACGCATCCTGTTCGTATCAATATTAGTTCTTATTCTGGCGGGTCCACAAGGCCCGCGCCGCTTTCAACACGGCCTCAACTGATAGCGATGTCATCAGCGAGTGTTTAAGCGTTTTTGGATCATAGCCTGCAAAATCCGTCAGGTCATCAAAACTTTCCGGCGTATGGGCGAAGGCCGTATTTTCGCCATAAGGGCCGTAAATAGCGACATAACTGGCCCCGAACAGCCCGAGCGTCGGGATCCCGGCCGCCGCCGCGCAATGCATCAATCCTGAATCATTGCCGATATAAAAGTCGCACCTGGTAAGCGCCGCCGCCGCCTCGCCCGGCGTTCCCTTGGCGATGACATCGATCCTGCGCTCGGGCGAAACCGAATTCAAAACCTCGTAAGCCTCTTTTTCCTCGCCGGGAGCGGCGAACACGGCCACGCGTGCGAAAGGCAGGATACCGCACTCGGCGGTGAGCAACCGCACGATCTCTATAAAATTTTCCACCGGCCACGTCTTGCCGATCCAGTTGGCGGTCGGCCCTACGCCCAGCACAGCGCCGCCGTCAGGCACCAGTGTCGCGGCTTTTTGTTTCTGCGCTTCGGTCAGGAATAAAACCGGCTGCGGCACGGTGGTCAGTTTCATCACGGCGGCGTTCTGCTCGACCTTGTGGCCCTTGGCACCGCCATGGATATATTTCTTTTTGCCTCGAATGACGCGCGAGACAATGCTGTCGCGCAGATCGACGATGATATCCCACTTTGTTCCCTTGACCTGCCGCCAGAGTTCGAACCAGTGTTTGTTATGTTTCTGTTTTTTGAGGACGATCAGTTCCTCAAGATGCGGCACGCCTTCGAAAATACTGACTGGCAGGCCGCCGCAGACGATCGTGAATTGCGGGTTCTCAACGGTTTTCAGCATATGGTCGATCAACCCGGTTGATAAAACCGCGTCGCCGAGCCTTGTCGAGGTGATAAAAAGTATCTTCGTCATAAACCCTGCTGCTTTCCCCGTGTAAACGGGGAACTTCCTGAATTAGAAAAGATTCCCGCTTTCGCGGGAAAAGCACTTTATATATTGTTCTAGCATGTCTACACCAAAAATCACCCCCTGTTTCGTAACCCTCCCCAATCGCGGCCTTATAAGGGTCGGCGGCGAGGATGCTCCTCGGTTCCTGCAGAACCTGATCACAAACGATCTTACGAAACTGACGGATGCGACCCTGCTCCATTCCTGCCTGCTGACCGCGCAGGGAAAATTCCTGCATGATTTCTTTGTCTCGAAATCCGGCGATCATTATCTTCTGGATTGTGAAGGCGGCGAACGTGCCAAAGACCTGCTCAAGCGCCTGACGATCTATCGCCTGCGATCAAAAGTAACTTTTGAGATCATTGAGGAGCACCCGGTCTATGCCGTGTTTCCCGGCGGTGATTTCAAGGACCCACGACACGCGGAACTAGGCACGCGCGTTTTCGTGAAACCTGACCTTGATGAAAAACCGTTTTCTTTCTGGGACACGACACGCATTCGCCTTGCCATCGCCGATGGCAGCCGCGACGCAGAGATCGAAAAATCGACACTCTCCGAACTGAACATGGAAGAAACCTCGATCGACTATCAGAAAGGCTGTTATGTCGGACAGGAACTTACCGCGCGCATCCATCATCGCGGGCTGGCAAAAAAACATCTTTTTCCTGTGGCATTTCAAGGTGCCGCCCCGGCCTATGGCACTCCTTTGCGCGCGGGCGATAAAAATATCGGTGAAATGCGCTCAAAGTCAGGAAATACAGGTCTCGCCCTCCTTAAAGACGAGGTTTTGCCTATTCCCGTTGATGGTTTTTATATGCTAGAAATAGCCGTCCCTTAACGGGCAGTATTTGGGGAGACAATAATGACAGCTTGGCTTTTCTGGCTTTTGATTTCCGGCTCGCTTGTGGCGGCTGAAATTTTCACTCTTTCTTTTTACCTTCTGCTCGCCGGTATCGGTGCGCTTGTCGCTTCCGGGGTGGCTGCCACAGGCTATGACAGCGCGGCACAACTCATCGCGGCAACCGGGGTTACGCTCATCGGATGGGCCGCGCTTCAGAAATACAATCCCAAACACCAGCACCCGGACAGCCGCACCAACCCTGCGCTTAACATGGATATCGGTAATACGGTCCGCATTAATTCCATTGATGCCAATGGCAAGATTTCCGTGATCCTGCGCGGCGCGAACTGGGAAGCCAGGATCGAAGACGGTTCCGAACCTGATACAACCGTCGGATATATCATTACCAAACTGGATGGATCGATCCTGATCCTGACAAAGAAGATTTAAGGAGAGTATATAATGGAAGCAGCCCTCGTATTTGCAATCGTCGTCGCGATTATCGTTTTCAAAAGCATCAAGATCATCCCGCAGCAAACGGCGAAGGTCGTCGAACGCCTCGGCAAGTTCAATTCGATCCTGCAACCAGGCATCAACATGATCATCCCTTTCGTCGATGTCATCCAGTACACCCATTCGCTGAAAGAAATTCCTCTCGATGTTCCGGCACAGGTCTGTGTCACCAAGGATAATTCCCAGCTCAAGGTCGATGGCGTGATGTATTTTCAGGTCACCGATCCTTACAAGGCTTCCTACGGTTCCGCCGACTATGTGAACGCGATTACACAATTGGCGCAGACGACGCTTCGCTCGGTTATCGGCAAGCTCGAACTCGATCGCACTTTCGAGGAACGCGACATCATTAACACGACCGTCGTCGCCGCGATCGATGAAGCCGCTGCCAACTGGGGCGTAAAGGTCCTGCGTTACGAGATCAAGGATCTGACACCTCCGGCAGAAATCCTGCGCGCCATGCAGGCCCAGATCACTGCCGAGCGTGAAAAACGCGCGCTGATCGCGCAATCCGAAGGTAAGCGCCAGGAACAGATCAATCTCGCCGAGGGCGAACGCTCCGCCGCCATCGCGCAATCCGAAGGTGAGCGCGCCGCCGCCGTTAACAAGGCCGAAGGTGAATCAACCGCCCTGCGCCTTGTCGCCGACGCGACCGCCGAAGCGTTGGCCAAGGTCGCAAGCGCGACGCAACTGCCGGGTGGCTTTGAAGCCGTTAACCTGAAAGTGGCCGAGCGTTATGTCGATGCGTTTGAAAAACTTGCGAAAACAAACAACACGATGATCATCCCAGCCAATGCGTCGGATGTCGCCGGCATGCTGACGACGGCGATGAGCGTGATTAAAAATGTTAAGTAACAACCGTGCTTTCCCCGCGAAAGCGGGGATCTTTGGCGCATAATAAAAGGTCCCCGCCTGCGCGGGGAAAGCAAAGAGTAGAATGAGCCAAATCAAATACGTCTTCTGGGACAGCGATAACACGCTGATTGAAACGGCAGCGCTGCACTGGGCGAAAACCGTCAATGTCCTGCAGTCGCATGGAATTATGCTTGATGAGAAATACAGGCGGCGCGTGCATGAAAATAACGGCAGCCAGAACTGGGAATGGATTACGCGCGAGCTTGGCCTGATGATCCCCAAGGAACAATATCTCGGTGAAGTTGATGAATGGTATGCCGCCAACACGGATAAATTCCGCCTGCGCGACGGCGTTCGAGAAGCGATGGAAATATTCGCGGATGCCGGCTGCAAGCAATGCGTCGTCACCAATGGCCGCCGCGCCTCCGTCGAAATCAGCCACAAAGCCGCAAGCCTTACCGGCAAATTCGCGTTCCTGTTGTGCAAGGAAGACTATGAAGGCCGCAAACCGGACCCTGCCCCCTATCTTGCCGCTCTTAAGAAAATGTCCGGGATCGAAGGTCATGAAATCTCGCCGAATGAATGCCTGGCAATTGAAGACGATCCGCTCGGTGTCGAAGCCGCCAAACGCGCAGGTATGACGACGGTTTTTCGCCCGACAGATCTTGTCGAACAGACATCAGGTTTTTCCGATTATACGATCACGAACACCGAGAATTTTATAAATATCATTACCAGCCTGACCAGACCTACATCCTCGTCAAGCTCGCCGACCTGTTATATTTAATCATCAAACTAATACCCCCCCACTCGTCATCCCGGCCTTCGCCGGGATTACAAGTGGAGAAAGAAAACTTTCATTGGCCTGCGCCTTATT
>JBEHYB010000079.1:0-11014 GCA_048498395.1 Pseudomonadota bacterium | reverse complement strand
GCCCGCAATTTTTTTAACTGGATTCCGGCCTTCCTTCTACGCCAAGGCTTCGAAGGACAGGTCGCCGGAATGACAAGCTGGAGAAAACCAATGACAAGACTGAGACAATTGAAGACGACCTTTACCGCGGGTGAAGTGTCGCAGGACCTGCTGGGGCGCGGGGATCTGCGCGCCTATGACAACGGCGCGGCGAAGCTGCGCAACGTGTTCATCCAGCCGACGGGCGGCACCACGCGTCGCGCGGGCCTTCGCTATATCGACACGGCGGCTGGCATGGGCCGGCTGATGTCGTTCGAGTTCAACTCGGAACAGACTTACCTGCTCGTACTCACCGGGCTCAGACTCGATATCTATGCGGACGGCTTGCTGCAGACGACGATCGTGACACCGTGGAGCGAAGAACAGGTGTCCCAGGTCGCCTGGACGCAAAGTGCTGACACTTTGCTGATGGTGCACCCGGAAGTGCCGCCGAAAAAACTGACCCGCAATGCGGGCGGGACATGGTCGCTCAATGAATGGGTATTCTATACCAAGGACAATGTCGTTTATCAGCCTTATTACAAATTCGCGGATGCGGCGGTGACGCTGACGCCGTCGGCGACCACGGGCACAATCACGCTCACTGCGTCAGAAAGCGTGTTCGAAGCGGGGCATGTGAATACACGGCTGCGTTTCGCGACGAAGGAAGTTTTAATCACCACCGTCAATTCCGGAACGGTCGTCACGGCGGATGTGATCGTCACGCTGCCGAACACCGACCCGACGATCGACTGGGAAGAGCAGTCCTATTCGCCGGTGCGCGGCTATCCCGTATCGATCGCGTTCCACCAGGACCGTCTGGTGGTGGGCGGCAGTCGCGACCTGCCGAACAGGCTGTGGCTTTCCTGCTCGGGCGATCTGTTCAATTTCGATCTCGGCACGGGACTTGACGATGAAGGAATTGAATTCGGTATCCTCTCTGATCAGGTCAACGCCATTCGCGGTGTTTTCTCGGGGCGGCATTTGCAGGTCTTCACGAGCGGCGCGGAATGGATGGTCACGGGCGATCCGCTGACCCCGGCGAATGTCCAGATCCTACGCCAGACGCGTATTGGTTCGGTGATCTCACGTTATATCCCGCCGGTCGATGTCGACGGCGCGACGCTGTTCATCGCGAGGAACGGCCAGGAAATCCGTGAATTCATCTATACCGACATCGAACAGGCATACCAGTCGACCGATCTCGCGCTTTTATCGCGGCATTTGATCGTCAATCCTGTCGATCAGGATTTTGACCAGAAGCGCCGCCTGTTATTCCTGATCCGCGCGGACGGATTGTTCGCGACGGTCACCATGTACCGCGCGGAAGCCGTCGCCGCCTGGACGCTGCATGACACGGCGGGACATGTGAAATCCGTCTCTGTCGCGGGCGATACGGTCTATTTGCTGATCGAACGTGATGGCGCATATCTGATCGAAGAGGTCGACGACGATCTGCAGCTCGATTGCGCCCTGACTGGCGAAAGTGACGAGGCGACGAGCCTGTGGTCGGGGCTCGACCATCTTGAAGGCAAAACGGTTTCAATTGTCGCCGACGGCCGGGTGCAGACGGAAAAAACCGTCGCGGGCGGTGAGATCACGCTCGACGACGCGGCGAAGAAAGTCCAGATCGGCCTTTCCTATACGCATATTATCGAGCCTTTGCCGCCGAGCCTGATCGCCGATGGCGGGGCGGGGCGCATGATCCGCCTGATCGAGGCGAGTTTCCGGCTGCGCAATACGTCGGCATTGAGGCTCGATGTCGGGCGCGGGCTTAAGGATATTCCGCTGCGGCAATTCAGCGAGGACGATATCCTCGACGCGCCGATGCCGGCAGTCTCCGGCGATATCCGCGTGCGCGCTTTCGGCTGGCAGAACGACCTGACGCGGCCGCTATGGCGGATCGAGCAGGATCTGCCGCTGCCTTTCGCGCTGCTCGCCGTCAATTTGGAAGTGAATATCAACGACTAACAGAAAAGGAAATTTATCATGGGTGGTTTAACAACGGCGCTCGGGCCGATTTTGCAGATAGGCTCCGCGCTCGGCACGGCTGTCAGCGCCGTCGCGCCTTTCTATCAGGATTCTCAGAGAAATAAACAGGCGGCAGAGAAGAGCAAACTCGATTACCAGCAGGCGCTCGCAGCTGCCAATCTGCAGAAACAGCAGCAGGCGTTGCAGGACCAGAAAGACGAGACGACGCGCCGCGACCTGCTCAGGCGGTCGATGGCCAAGCAGCGCGCCGAATTCGGCAGTAGCGGTATCGGCTCGGGCGGCGGATCGTCCGAGGCTGTGCTTTTAGGCATGTTCGACGAGTCGGATGCGCAGCGCGCGCTTCGCGAGCAGATGTCGTCGCTCCGTGATGCCGCGCTCGACCAGAGCGTCAATGACAAAAACCAGTTGAACCTGCTGCTGCAGCAACAGCTCCAGCAAAGCCAGAATATCGGCCAGATCGCCCGCATCGCCAAAGGCGGGTTGCTGAGCGATTAAATAATTTTGAGGTGAGGATCACTATAACCCAAATCAAACGAGAAGAGAATGACCGAACATATCAAGATGCCCGAGGTGGCACCGCTTTTGCGCGTGCTGGCGAACGGTACGCAGACTGAATTTGAATATCCGTTTCCGATTTTCGCGAGCGAAGACCTGGCCGTTTATTTCGACGGCGCGCGTCAGCCGGGCGGATTTACGATTACGGGTGCGGGCGCGACCGGCGGCGGAACAGTCACTTTTGATACGGCTCCGGCGAACGGTATCATTATTACGATCGAGCGACGTTTGAAGTTCGAGCGGCTGACGGATTTTATCGAGGGCGGGGATTTTTCGGCGCAGTCGATCAATACCGAGCTGGATTATCTTGTCGCCTCTCTGCAACAGGTCAATCGCGACCAGTCGCCGATGTTGAAATATTCGGACGGCGAAAATCCGGGCGTGACGGTGATGCCGGACCGCGCGGCGCGCGCCAACAAGGCGCTTGGCTTCGACGGTGACGGCAACCCGGTGGCGGTACCGCTGACGGGATCGATGGCCGCGCCTGACTTTACGGCGGTCGGCACGGGGGCGGTGACGCGCACGAGCCATGACAAGTTTTCAGATATGGTGTCGATCAAGGATTTCGGCGCGGTCGGCGACGGGCTGACCGACGATACGCTTGCCATCCAGAAAGCATTGGGCGCGCATAACGCGGTGCTGGTGCCGGAAGGGATTTATATCGTGAATTCGGCGATATGCCTCAAGCAGGGGCAGATGCTCGCCGGGCTTGGCGATAAATCGGTCCTGCAGACTTCATCCAACATCGCGATTATCGAGATGACCGAGAGTTATGCGACGCTGAAAAATATGAAACTTGTCGGCGGCAGTGTCGGCATCAAATTATTCGGCGAGAGCGCGCCTTGCGTCAATAATTCGGTCACGGATATCACGATATGGCAGGCCGGGACGGGAATTCTTCTCGACGGCTATACGGATTCGAATAATCCGACCTACTGGAATAATTTTGACCGGGTGCTCGTCGCGCAGCCGTCTCAAAACGGTATTCACCTGACAAAAACCGGCGCGGGCGATACGCCGAATGCCAACAGGTTTCACCAGTGCCGGGTCTATTCGCTGGGCGCAGATATCACCGGGCATGGGCTTTATGTCGAATACGGGCAGTATAATAATTCTTTCATCGATTTCGAGGCGAACGTCAAAGGCACGGCGCAGGCCTGTGTGCGGCTCGGTGCGCATTCGAACAAGACGCTGTTCGTGAATTTATATACGGAATCCAACAATTCGGTCGCCAATGTGAGGCTTGACGCGGGATCGATCGAGACGGCGATTTATAACCTGCTCTCGGCGAGTGACGGATCGGCGATCTGGGATTTCTCGGGCGGCGAATATACGGCCTATAACGCCGGATACCCGTACAAGAACCGCCTGCAGCGCACGACGGTCACGGATTTGAATACCACGCTGCAACGCTATGACACGAAATATACGGATACGAGCGGTACGATCACGTTATCGGCAACGCATAGCATCCAGCTTTTGTCATCTTATGGCGGGGCCATTACGGCGAAACTGCCGAACGCGGGTGACGCGGTCGGTGTCATGATGATGATCAAAAAAATCGACACGTCGAAGAACGTTATCACCATTATGGAAGATGGCGGCGACGGGCCGGACCGGACGAGTTATTACCTCGGGAGCGCGAATGATTTCGTGCAGATGGTGTCGAACGGCGCGGAATGGTTCGTGATTTCAAGTAACCGGTCGCCGGGCAATACGCGGTATTTCGACGGTTCGGGCACATATGACATCGATCTCGCGGTCGATGTCTATCTGCTCTCATCCTATGGCGGGGCGTTGACCGCAAGGCTGCCGCCAGCTGACGCGGCGGAAGCGATCGGGCGCATGGTCACGATCAAGAAAACCGATGTGTCCGCGAACCCGATCACGATTTCCGAGCAGGGCGGGTCGGGGCCTGACGGTTATAACCAGCCGCTCAATTCGCAATATGACGCGATCACCATCGTATCGGACGGCGGGCACTGGCACATCCTGTCCAAATTCCCGTGATCACAATCAGTACATTAATGAAAGAGGTTTCATGACTAAAATTCTGGATGAAAAAATACGCGAACAGATCAAGGAATTCCTGCCCCGCGCTCTCGCGCGGACGATGAAGTCTTACGAGGATTTCGTCGAGGACAGGTTGACCGAAAACCAAAAAGAAAATTTCGCGGAGAACCACAAAAACGCCAATCTGGCGATCAAGCATATCGAGGTGCTGGTCAAGCTTGCCGGTATCGCCGAAATCCCCGACGCGACCGGCGACGGGATGGAGCTTGCCGCGCTGTTGCAGCAGGCGAGCGCCGAGATGGACAAATATCAGGAAAGGCAGGAATGATGAATGAGCACGATAGATTTTCCAACATTTCTTATCCTGTGGAACAAGCTGCAAAGGCAGGGCACGCCCGACGTGCACTTACGCCTCGCTTTATGGCTCGGGCAACGGTGGGAGGCGGGCGACAAGCGCCTGCTGATCATGGCATTCCGGTCCTTAGGCAAGTCGACGATCGTGGGGGTGTTTTGCACATGGCTTTTGTGGGGCAATCCGGATTTGCGTATCCTTGTCTTGGCGGCGGACCTTGCGCTCGCGAAGAAGATGGTCAGGAACGTCAAAAGGATCATTGAAAAACACCCGATGACGGCGCATCTGCGGCCCGAGCGGGCGGACCAGTGGGGCAGCGACCGTTTCACCCTGCGCCGTCAGAAGGAATTGCGCGATCCGTCGATGCTCGCCAAAGGCATCACGACGAATCTGACCGGCAGCCGCGCCGACCTGATTATCTGCGACGATGTCGAGGTGGAGAAGACCTGCGATACCGATCATAAAAGGAGTGAGCTGCGCGAGCGGCTGGCCGAGCTTGACTATGTGCTCACGCCGGACGGCACACAGCTTTATATCGGCACGCCGCATACATGGGATACGATCTATGCCGATGAAAAACGCGTCGGCGAAGACGAGATTTTCCTGCAGGGGTTTGAACGCATTGTCATTCCGGTGATGGATATGCAAGGTAACAGCGCGTGGCCGGAGCGTTTCCCGCTCGATGTCATCGAACAAAAGAGACTGAAAACCGGGCCAGGAAAATTCGCGAGCCAGATGCTGTGCCAGCCGGTGAACATCACCGACGGAAAATTCGATCCCGCGAGCCTGACCGTTTACGACGATGATGTCGTTTACTCGGAATCGCAGCAGCAGCCGGTATTGACGATCGACGGCAAGAAAATGGTTGCGGCCTGCGCCTGGTGGGACCCGTCTTTCGGGCGGCAGGGTGGTGATAAAAGTGTTTTCGCGCTGATCTATACGGACGAGCACGGAAGGTTCTGGCTGCATCATTTGCAGGCGATATTAACGAAGCCGGATTCGGTTGTTTCGGAGGCCGAGCAGCAATGCCGCATCGTCTGCGACCTGCTGGAGAATTATTTCGTGCCGTTAATAGCGGTTGAGACGAACGGGATTGGCATGTTCCTGCCCGGCATGTTGAAAAACATGCTCGGCGAAATGGGCAATGGCTGTTCGGTTTTGAATATCACGAGCCGCCGTCCGAAAAATGTCCGCATTTCCGAGGCTTTTGAAGTCGTGCTTGCCGCGCGGACGCTCAATGTGCACCGGACGGCGCTCGCGAACTCGTTTCTGCAGGAACTGAAAGACTGGTCGCCGAAGAAAAAGCACCAGGCGGACGATGCGCTGGATGCTGTGGCGGGCGCACTGACGCTTTCACCGCACCGTATCATGCGCAGTTTCGGCGGCAAAAAACAAAACTGGATGGTGACGGGTAAAATTCGCATGGCGAAAACCGTGCTCGATTGAAAATGGAGACATTAAAATGAATGATAATTTTCTGTGGTGGCTGTCGGTCATCGAAATCCCGGTCCTGTCGGGGCTGTTCTGGATGATCTGGAAGCTCAAAACCGAAATGGCCGATTACAAGATCGAGGTCGCCAATCATTACGCGCGGCTGAGCGATGTGTTGCAGCTGGAGAGCCGGCTGACGAGCCATCTGCTCAGGATCGAGATCAAGCTCGATGTCACCGCACTGAAAACCGAGGCGCTGAACGCGCAAACACCCCAAAGGAAATAATAAACATGAAAGACAAACCTAAATTATATCCGCTGCCCAACGCGGCGGATGCGGGCGCTGCTGCGCTTTACTCTGAAATGGAGATCGATGTCTTCGCGCGCACCATATGGGGCGAGGCGCGGGGCGAGGGGATGGCCGGGATGCAGGCGGTCGCCTGCGTGATCCTGAACCGCGTCGAGGCGGCGCGCAAGCTCGGCGGTTACTGGTGGGGTAACAATATTTTGCAGGTGTGCCAGAAGCCGTACCAGTTTTCATGCTGGAATAAAACGGATGCGAACTACCAGAAACTGATTTCCGTCGATGAGACGGATATGTATTTCGCAACCGCCAGACGCGTGGCGCGGCGCGCGATGCTGGGGTTTCTGAAAGACGAGACGCGCGGGGCGACGCATTACCATACGCGCAATGTCGCGCCGGACTGGGCGAAAGGCAAAACCCCGACGGCGGTGATCGGCCGGCATTATTTCTACAAGCTGATCGAGGTGTAGCTCTACCTGTCATTCTGAGTGTACGCGAAGAATCTGGCTGCTTTCAAATTGGATCCTTCGCGTACGCTCAGGATGACAAGTTGGGGAGCAGGATAACGAAAAGGAAAAATATGAATAAGAAAATCGAAACATTCACGAAACTGATGCGCCCGACCTTCGGCTATATCGTCGCCGTCAGCTGGGGCGTGCAGATGCTCGCCGTCGCTTTCGTCATCCTGTTCAAGACCGGACAGGCGGCGGAGGTGATCAACGCGATGGGATCGCTCAGCACGACATGGGCCGTCGGCCTGTCGGTGCTCGGCGTATATGTCTACAAGCGCAGCGAAGAGAAGAAGAATTTAGACGAGGAGAAAACACAATGATGCAGATTTTATCACTTTTAAAATACTGGAGGGTGGGCGGGATCGTCCTGCTGGTCGCCGCATTCCTGATTTCCGCACAACTGGCGAAAAGCCGGGGCGACCGGCTTGAGGCTGTGCAGATGACGCTGGACGCAGAACGGCAGAAATTCCAGGCACAGATAAAAACAATCGAGAAGGAGAGACAGAATGAAAAAGAACGAAATATTTTCCGCCGGAAACAGGCGGGGAAAATCAGAATGGCTCAGAGTCAGCCTGTTTCTTTTGATGATAATCTGCGCGCTGTGTATGAGCAGTTGCGCGAACGCGAGCAGGACCGTATTGCCGGATAGTTTCTATGACTGCCCCGCGCCGGAAGAATATCCGGAAAATCCGGACCTTGCGGCGCTTTTGTATGCGCTTAATGATACATATCTCGCCTGGGAAGAGTGCCGGGAGAGTTTGCGGGCGACAAAACCTGTGTTGTCATTCTGAGGCAAAGCCGAAGAATCCTGCTGCTTTCAGGTGAGATCCTTCGCTGATGCTCAGGATGACAGGAAGGTATTTATAGACTATACTCGTGTCATGATCACAATCCTGTTCCAGGTTTTCTATTTCCTCGTTATCGCGCTGCACGGCTATTTCGTGGTGCTGGAGATGGTGTTGTGGAAGCGCAAGGCACCGAAAGTTTTTCGTGTCAGCCAGGAATATGCCAACCAGTCGGCGAGTCTTGCGTCCAATCAGGGACTTTATAACGGCTTCCTCGTCGTCGCGCTGCTGATCGGGTTGCTGGCGAAGGATGCCAACATCGCGCATGGCTTTATCATGTATGGATTGCTCTGCGTGATCGCCGCCGGTGTGTGGGGCGGTATTACCGTCAATAAGCGCATTACGATCGTGCAGGCCTTGCCCGCGCTCGCAGCTCTTATCCTTTATACATTACAGAATTAATGCGGTTTGAGCGGCAGGTCGAAGATATGCTCGCGCGGCGGCTTGTTGGCGACTTCTTCCTCGAACCATAAATGAACGAGTTTCTGCAATCCTGCATGCGCCCATGCCTTGCCTTCGGGGCCGTCAAAAGAAATCAATTCTCCCTCCATCCCCTCAATCAATTTATCCGCGACTTCCGCCGCGAGACCGAATTCCCGTTCTTCACTTACCACCTGGTTATGCAGCGCCTTTAATTCTTTTTGCAGGTTTGCAGGCAGGCCGTTGAAATAGATTTCCATTTCCTGAAACGCTTCGCGTTCGCCCGGCTCATAAACAGATAATGTCAAAGCGAGATTGGTGACGATAATCTTGAGCGCGACTTCCGTTTGTTCGCCGTCCAGTTTGATTTTCATGCCGGCGCGTTTGAAGCGGTTCACAGTATCGTTGCAGACCAATTGAAGCTGGGACGAAGTCATAAAAGTCGGCTTGATAAAGGCCTGGTCGACCAGTATATCGGTCACCGGAACCCGGGTCAGGCGCAGGGCATTGGTGTTAAAGGGCTTTTTCATAAGTTTCTCAGGGGTTCTTTGGCCGTTTCGTTACCATAATATAAGGAAAATAGTCAAGTTTTTGATAATTTTATTTTGACAAATTATGAAAATTCGCTATAATCCTTATACAAAATAATGCGGTGTGTGTGCGTATATGATAGAAAAACTTATGAAATCAGAGCCTAAGCCTGTCCCTCGTTACGAGATGGAAGTCCTGTCTTCACGTACAGGCAACGGCACAATCCCCATCGCTCTCGGTGTCCGCGACAATAAAAGCGGCGAGATCATGGATGTTCATCCGCTCGACACGCCGGCCCTCAAAGAAATACTTCCCGATGCGGTCTACTACCGCGCCCGCACCAATACACGCGGCAAGATCACTTCGATCACAGGACTCGATGAGAACGGTAAGAAGATAGGTCCGGCTGTTCCTGTCGGCAAGCTTATCCAGACCGTTGCCAAAGAACGCCATACATTCGCAGATTTCGACACGTTCAAAAACAATCCCGAACTTTCGCTCGTGCCGTTGCGCACGACCCGCCATTTCGGCCGCGCTTTGCATCTCGACCAGGGCTTTGCATTACGCGACGACAATACAGGCGAAGTCCTGCGTTATTTCAGCGAAGCGGAGATGCGCCGTACTTTCGCGAGTATCGATGTCGCCAAGGTTCGCGTCGGTAAATACGGCACCGTTACCTCACTCGACCTCAAAGACGGCACGCGTATCAATGAAAAAGATTTCATCGACGAGCTGTTAGGCGTAAAACGCCCGAACCGTCCGCACAGACGCTCGAAAGCGCTCACGGCCGCGAGTATCGGCCTTGCCGCCGCTTTCGTCGTGACCGGCGTGGGCGATGCGCAGATGCCGAAAATCACGCAGGCCTTCAACGACGCTGTCGCCGCGAAACATTACGAAGTCAAGATCGTCAAACGCAACCCGGGCGACGACCCGATCTCGTCTTTCCGCGCGATCCAGAACCCTGAGCTTAAAGAGGCCGTTGAAAACTGGTTCCTTGACGGCACCTATACCAACCTTGTCGACCGTCTGAGCGAAGTCGGCCGCGCCCGCATGGAATCCGACGATCCTGAGTTTATCAAAAAAGCCGATGATGAGGCCGCACGCCTTGAGAAGAAAATGCTGTGGCCGGTCGAAGTCGCCCGCGCCGTCGACACGATGTGGACGCAAGACAGCGAGAGCCTCAAGAATATGGGTTTCGACTCGCCGGTCGAAGTATTGCAATACGCCCTGACCACGACGAAGATCGAAAGCGTGTTCGGCGAGCAACTGACCAACGCGGAAAACCCGACCGTCGCCGGTTACTACCATTTCAATGACACGACATTCATCTCGGCCAGAAAAAATTACGAGAAAACTTTCGGCCATATCACAATTCCTGCCGCCGACGGCAAGGCTCCGACGCGCGAAGATTTGCTGGCCCAGCGTAACGACCCGTATATTTCGACGCTGATGTTCCTGCAATACACCAAGGATATGCAGCTGGGTAAAAACTCGACCCCGGTTACGTTCTATCGCAAGCACGTGCTCGGCCCCGGCGGTTACAACAAGCTGGCCGCGCATCCGAATATGATCGCGGCGACATTGCTGCCGGCCGCTGCCGCCGACAATCCAAGTCTTTTTGATAACAAAAAAACAGGCCGCCAGACGCTGCATGCGCTCGATGCCCGTTTCATCAAGGCAGCGGATGCCGTGCGCCAATATGGTTTTGAAATCCCGGACGGCGGCAAGCCGATCCTCTTCGCAGCTGTTGATGACTTTAAGGAACCGAAAGCCGTTAAAAAAGCTGCGAAGTCGCCGGTCGTTGTCGCGTCGAACGAGCCGCCGGTCAGAGATCATTTCGAGAGCGCGTCGATACTCAATCGCCCGACAAGCGTCTCTGCGAGCGCAATGATGGCAGCAGCCGCCACCGAAACACCGACGGCGCAAGTCTCGCTTCATCTTCAGTAAAAGCGGTAACCACATCTTTTATGTATGTTGTCATCCTGAGCGAAGCGAAGGATCCGCGCTGCTTTCAGATGAGATCCTTCGCTTTGCTCAGGAT
>JBEHYB010000078.1:0-11180 GCA_048498395.1 Pseudomonadota bacterium | reverse complement strand
GTTGAATATCTGGCCCTGACACGTGCCAGCAAGAGCTCGATCGACACCTCGACCAAGGTCGAGAGTGGCACGGGCGGCGGCGGTTCCACGACCGGTTCCAGCTTTGGTATCAGCAGTGAATCCAAAATCGATTTCTGGGGGGAGCTGGATAATAACGTGAAGCAGATCCTGCAAGCGAACTCACAACTTAACTATCTGATTACGGCGAATGATCCTGAAATCAGCATGTCGACAACGCCGCCTCCGGTTCCGCCAGTTGATGAGAAAATGCTGAACGACACGACATTGCCGCCGACAGCCCCTGCGCCGGTCGCGCCAGCAACGGCTCCGGCCGCTAACGCGCCTGCGGCCTCTACGATTATCCAGCCGTCAACAGGCGAGCAGCATACTGAAATCACTTCGAATATCAGCGCTGCTCAGGTTATTCCGCAAGTCCCGGTGACGAACCCTAATAACTATCCGTCAGGGACAAGCGCCATGAAGGCGGAGAGAGAAGCGGCTGATGCCAAGGCGGCGGCGGCCGCTGCGGGTACGTCGGCGACTGCGACCGGCACGACGACGGCAACGCCTCAGCAGGTTCAATTGAATGTCAATTCATTGCCAACCAGCACTGTTGCAGCGAATGGCGATAGCGGTACGACATACCAGCCGAGCTATTCCCTGAACAAACAGGCTGGTATCGTTTCTGTTTATGCGACGCAAAAAGCCCAGGATCAGGTCGAAGCCTATCTTGACCTGGTTCGCAAATCCGCGACCGCGCAGGTTCTGATCGAGGCGAAAGTTCTCGAAGTCGAACTGAACGATGAATTTACCTATGGTATCAACTGGGATGTCCTGACCAATGACAATACACTCGGCGCGTCCCTGTCCGTTCCAAGGGGTACGCTTGGCGCGAATGCCGAACTGGCGAATTTCGTGTTCAGCTCTGGCCATAACGGTCTCGAGCCGCTCGTAAACGCGATCCAGCGTTTCGGCACCATTCACGCGCTGGCCAGCCCGCGCCTGACGGTTCTGAACAATCAGTCCGCCGTTCTGAACGTCGCGCAAAACCAGGTCTATTTTGAAATCAGCGCCGACCGCCAGGAAAACGCGACGACGGGTGACACGACTTTGTCCGTCAGTTCTGAAATCAAGAACGTGCCGGAAGGTGTTTTGATCAACGTGTTGCCATCCATTGATGTGGATCGCGGTGTTGTCGGCCTGCAGGTTCGTCCGACCATCTCCCGCATCACCGGCTATGTCACCGATCCGGCCGTTGCCCTGACGCTGGCTTCCGTCGGCCAGGCTGCGAACGGCATCACATCCGATATTCCGGTCGTCAGCACCAAGGAAGTCGATACGCTTGTGAACATTAAATCGGGCCAGACACTCGTCATGGGCGGATTGCTTGAAGACAGATCGAACAGCACGCAAAAAGGCATCCCTGTCGCAGGTGAAATTCCTGTCCTTGGCGCATTGTTCCGCGGCCAGGAAGACGGCGTTCACAAGAGCGAACTGGTCATCCTGATGAAAGCTTCGATCGTCAATTCGGCTGAAGAAACGATCAGCGATGCCGATCGCGACCTTTACCGGGTTTACTCACAGGACCGTCGTCCATTCAAACTGTAATAAGAGCGGGCGATGAGCTTTGCTCTTGTTAAATACGTTTTGACGGCTGCGCGCAGGGACAGATTTTTTATGTCCCTGTTGGCAATTATGGTTGTCGGCAGTTTCATTTCCATCTTTCTCTCATCGGCATCGGTCATCGAGCAGGGGCAATTCTCGGTCATCTATCTGGCTGCCGGATTACGCATGCTCGGCCTGCTCGGACTGGTCCTGTTCGTCGTCTTCTTTATCCGCCGGTCGTTCGAGGCGCGGGATGTTGAATATCTCCTGACGCGCCCGGTCAGCCGCAGCTCGTTTATCTTATCGCACGCGATGGGGTTTTCGCTTCTTTCCCTGATCGTCTCTGTCGCTCTTGGCGCGGGCCTTGGGCTTGTCGCGATGAAGCTCGGTAATTTGCAGGGGGTCTTCTACTGGTCGAGCGGTGTCGTCTGCGAATATCTCCTGATGGTCAATGTCGCGCTTTTCTTTGCGATGGTGCTTTCAAGTCCTGTGGCGGCAACGCTTGCGACGATGGGATTTTACGTGCTTGGCCGCCTGATGGGCCAGTTGCTGCTGATCGCCAAAATCCCGCCGGGCGATATCTGGGGCTTCAAATTTATGTCGGTCGTGTTTCAGGCGGTGTCGACGCTGATCCCGCGGCTCGACCTGATGACGCAAAGTTCGTGGCTGGTATACGGGGCTAAAGGTTTGCAAGACTATGTATTTATCATTGTCCAGACGGCGATTTTCCTGATCCTGATTTTGATCTCGACCCTTGTTGATCTCTCACGGCGGCAGTTTTAAATGAGCGCGCGCCTGCTGATCCCGCTGCTGTCTCTCGCGGCCCTGCTGAATATAGGTTTCTGGTTTCATTCCAGTAAAATCTATGCGAAATGGCCGAACATTCCGGTGCCGCCTGCCGAGAGATCTCTTAAATTGGCGTTTCTCGATGACGGCGTTTTCGCCTACCGCGTCTGGGGACTGGCCTTGCAGAATTTCGGGAATATCGGCGAAACCCAGCCACTGAAAAATTATAATTACGACTATCTCGGGAAATGGTTTTTCCTGATGGACGGGCTCGACCCGCACTCGAATTTCATGCCGTATCTGGCGGCCTATTATTTTTCCGCAACGCAAAATCCCGCCCAGTTGCCCGCCGTTATCAAATATCTCGAAATGGTCGGCAAAAAGCCCGAGCAGGGGAAATGGCGCTGGCTCGCGCAGGCCGCCTATCTGGCCCGGCACCGGATGAACGATATGGATGAAGCCCTGCGACTCGCAAGGGAGCTCGGAGCTATCTACAAGCCCGGCATGCCGCTCTGGACCCGCAATATGGAGCCTATGCTGCGCGCCGATATGGGCGATCGCCAGGCGGCTTACCTCCTGGCGCTTGAGATCCTCAAAAGCGACGGGGCAAAGATGAGCGCGTCCGAATATACGTCCACGATTACAATGATTTGCCAGTCTATCCTGACACCGGGGGATGCCGCCAAAAGCCCTGTTTGCCAGAAATAGATTCAATTTTATCAAACTAGGATTTTGTTAAGTTTTTTCATGGCATTATAGAAGACCCGGATAGCAATAGTCCGTTTTTCATGTATACTATCACCACCCATCTTTCGGGAAAATTTTTAGGAGGAATTTAAATGACTACAACAATTAACTCGAGATCGGGTGAGAAGGGTTTTACCCTCGTCGAACTTGCGATCGTCATGATCATTATCGGTCTTCTGATCGGTGGTATTCTGAAAGGTCAGGAACTGATCGCTAACGCGCGTCTGGCTTCTGCCGTTTCAAAAACAAAAGCTATCGACGCAGCTCTCAATACTTTCCGCGATTCATACTCAGGTCTGCCGGGCGATATTCTCGCTCCGGGCACACGCCTTCCTGGCTGTGCGCTGAGATGCGCGACTGCCGGTAACGGTAACTCGCAAATCGGTGTCGGCCCTGGCGCAATTCAAGCCGCGGCTTCCGAGAACCTTGTCGCCTGGGCACAGCTTGCTGTCACCGACTTGCTTGGTGGTGTTCAAAACACGCCAGTGGCTACGGTGGTATCTGGCGGAACCACCAACCCGTCTGCTGAAATCCCTGGTCAGATCTTCATTGGTTATGCTTCCGGCCTTACAGGCCTTGCGACGCCAACAACATCTGGCACAGCTAAAGCCGGTCACTACCTGCTGATTCACAATGGTGTTGGAACAACAGATTCTGTTGCCGCTTCGTCTGCAACAACATCTATTACGCCAAGTCAGGCATCACGTATTGACGCGAAGCTTGATGACGGCTTGCCAAATACTGGTTCTGTCCTTGCTATGGGTACAACAGGAACTTCAGGCTGTTCTGGTGGCGCTACAGATTCTGCCACGGACAACCTCTATACAACAGCTAATGAGGCTTCTTCATGCGGTATTTATGTCCGCATCCAGCAATAGGCTGATCTCATAACGAAATTAAAAATCCCCGCCTTGGCGGGGATTTTTTTGTCTTTGGAATTTTCTGTTCTTTATTTGCCCGCTTTTTTCGCGCGCTCGATGCCTTCCATGATCATCTTGCCGGCTTGTTCGGCGTTACCCCAGCCAAGGACTTTCGACCATTTGCCGTGTTCGAGATCTTTGTAATGCGCGAAGAAATGCGCGACCTTGTCTTTAAGGACCGGGCGCAGCTGTTCGATATCTTCGACGTTATCATGATAAGGGTAGAGCTTGTGATGCGGCACGGCGATGACTTTCTCATCCTGGCCTTTATCGTCTTCCATCAGCAAAACGCCGATCGGGCGGGCGCGAAGAATAGCGCCCGGCATAACCGGCGTACGGCCGATGACCAGAACGTCGACCGGGTCGCCATCGCCGGACAATGTGTGCGGGATAAAGCCGTAATTGCCCGGATAGTACATGGCTGTATGCAGGAAACGGTCGACGAACATCGCGCCTGAATCCTTGTCGAGTTCGTACTTGATAGGTTCGCCGCCCATCGGGTTTTCGATGATGACGTTCACGTCTTCCGGCGGGTTCTCGCCGATGCTGATTTTAGATATATTCATTGTCTTCTTTTACTTTAAATGGTTAAGAACGGCGGCACCCATTTCGGTCGTCGAGACCAGTTTGCTGCCTTGCGACATGATATCGCCCGTTCTGATGTTCGATGCAAGTACAGATTTGACCGCAACCTCGATTTTATCAGCAATATCAGCCATTTCGAGCGAATAGCGCAGGGCCATGGCGAAGCTCAGGATGGTCGCCAGCGGGTTGGCCTTGTTCTGGCCCGCAATGTCTGGGGCCGAGCCGTGAACCGGCTCATAGAGCGCCGTCGAGCCCGTCTTGCCCAGCGAGGCGGAGGGGAGCATCCCGAGCGAGCCGGTCAGCATGGCCGCCTCGTCCGAAAGGATATCGCCGAAGAGATTGTCGGTAACGATCACGTCGAATTGCTTTGGATTCTTGAGCAGCTGCATGGCGCAGTTATCGGCATACATATGTGTCAGTTCGACATCGGCATATTCGGCGGCGTGCAGCTTTGTCATTTCCTCGCGCCAGAGCTTGCCGGATTCCATGACATTGGCTTTTTCACAGGAGCAGACCTTGTTGTTCCGCTTGCGCGCGGCTTCGAATGCAACGCGTCCGACGCGGTGGATCTCGCTTGTCGTATAGACTTGCGTATTGATGCCCTGACGTTCGCCGTTCGGCAGATCGAAAATGCCGCGCGGCGTTCCGAAATAAACGCCGCCGGTGAGCTCGCGCACGATCAGGATATCAAGACCTGCGACAATCTCACGCTTGAGCGTCGAAGCATCGGCGAGCGCGTCGAAAACGATCGCCGGGCGCAGGTTGGCGAACAGCCCGAGATCCTTGCGGATTTTGAGTAATCCCGCTTCGGGGCGTATATTGTAATCGACCTTGTCCCATTTCGGCCCGCCGACCGCGCCTAACAGTACCGCATCGGCCTTGCGGCAGGCCTCGACGGTTTCGTCACTCATCGGCACGCCGTCTTTATCAATACCGGCACCGCCGACAAGACGTTCTTCATAAGTGATTTTATTGGCTGTAGCGGCGTTGATCCAGTCGATCAGTTTCTTCACTTCGCCCATGACTTCGGGGCCGATGCCGTCACCGGCGAGAAGGATAATGTGTTTGTTCATATAATTCCTTTTTAATTTTTTACCACAGAGACACAGAGGGGTAGAGGAGGTCACAGAGTTGTATTTAATAGTTTTTCTCTGTGTCCTCTGTGCCTCCGTGGTTCAATTATTCCTGCCACAGCCAGGGTTTATCTTGTTTGTTCTTTGTCTCGTAAGTGACGATATGGTTTTCCTTCTCAAGCGTCAGGCCGATATCGTCAAGGCCGTTCAACAGGCAATGTTTGCGGAAAGGATCGATTTCGAATTCGAAAACCGTATTGCCGCAGACGACTTTCTGTTCGGAAAGATTGATATCGATCTTCTGACCGTTTGAGGCTGCCGCCATCAGTACATCGACTTCTTCCTGTTTTAATTGCAGCGGCAGGATGCCGTTTTTGAAGCAGTTGTTATAAAAGATATCGCCAAAGCTGGGCGCTATGATGCAACGAAAGCCGAAATCGAGCAGGGACCATGGCGCGTGTTCGCGTGACGATCCGCAACCGAAATTCTCGCCTGCGATTAAAATCTGCGCATGATCGTAAGGCGCTTTGTTCAGGATAAAATCCGGGTTTGCCTTGCCGTCCATATCGAAACGCATTTCATAGAACAGTCCGGCGGCAAGTCCCGTACGCTTGATCGTGCGCAGGAACTGCTTTGGAATGATCATGTCGGTATCGACATTCGAAATCGGCAAGGGTGCTGCGGTGCCGGTGAGCGTGGTGAATGATTGCATTAGCTTAACTTCCTTACATCTGTCAGTTTGCCTGTGATCGCAGCGGCGGCGGCCATGACGGGGCTCATCAGGTGGGTGCGGGCACCGCGCCCCTGACGGCCTTCGAAATTGCGGTTCGAGGTCGAGGCGCAGCGTTCGCCAGGTTTCAGGCGGTCTTCATTCATGCCAAGGCAGAGCGAACATCCAGCTTCGCGCCAGTCGAAGCCGGCTGCGATGAATATTTTGTCCAAACCTTCTGCTTCCGCCTGTTCTTTGACTAAACCTGAGCCGGGAACGATCATGGCTTGTACGCTCGACGACACATGTTTGCCGTCCACGATTTTTGCGACTTCGCGCAAATCTTCGATCCGCGCATTGGTGCAGGACCCGATAAAGACGTGATCGACCGGTACGTCTTCGAATTTCGTGCCGGGGGTCAGTCCCATATAATCGAGCGCACGTTCCATCGAGGTTTTCTTCGCGGCATCGGTGATAGTGGCCGGATCGGGAACGCTGCCCGTGATAGGTAGAACATCCTGAGGTGATGTTCCCCAGGTGATAAGTGGCGCAATATCCTTTGCGTCGAGAAATACTTCTTCATCATAGCTCGCGCCCGCATCCGAGGGCAGGGAGCTCCAATAAGCGACCGCCTTGTCCCAATGTTCGGGTTTCGGAGCCATCGGGCGGCCCTTGATATAGGCGAAGGTTTTAGCGTCCGGCGCAATGATGCCTGCGCGCGCGCCCGCCTCGATCGACATGTTGCAGATCGTCATGCGGTTTTCCATGGTCAGGCCGCTTATGACGTTGCCTGCATATTCGATGACATAGCCTGTGCCGCCGGCGGTGCCGATCTTGCCGATGATGGCGAGGATCACGTCTTTCGCGGTGACACCTGCGCCCAGTTCACCATCAACCGTGATGCGCATCGTCTTCGCAGGTTTCTGGATCAGCGTCTGCGTCGCCATGACATGTTCGACTTCGGACGTACCTATACCAAAGGCCAGTGCGCCGAACGCGCCGTGTGTCGAGGTGTGGGAGTCGCCGCAAACGATCGTCATACCCGGCTGCGTCATGCCTTGCTCGGGACCGATGATATGGACGATGCCCTGACGCTTGTCGTTCATGCCGAAATAGGTAACACCGAATTCCTTCGTGTTCTCTTCCAGAGTCTGGATCTGCAGGCGGCTGTCCGCGTCCTTGATGGCGGCGACATTGGTGCGGTTATGGCTCGTCGGCACGTTGTGATCGGCCACAGCGAGCGTTGCGTCACGGCGGCGCAGCTTGCGCTTCGCCATTTTCAGGCCTTCGAATGCCTGCGGCGAGGTCACTTCATGGACGAGGTGGCGGTCGATATAAATCAGGCAGGTACCGTCCTGGCCTTGATGAACGATGTGATCGTTCCATATTTTCTCAAATAAAGTCTGTGGTTTAGAGGACAAGTCGGGCTCCTTGGCTGCATATAAAGGTATAGTGCATCGGGCCTCATAAATTCAACGAGTTCATGTATTTATTGACGCGGCCAAGCGTCGATGGTTATGTTAACAAAAAAGAAATAGAGTGTGTATAGGAGATAACGCCATGAAAACGAATTCGATCTTAAACGTAGCCTTCGCGACTTTCGCCGGTATCTGCATGACGGCCTGCGGCGATGAAGCGGGAACGCTCACCGCGTCAGCCGATAAATGCGAAGTGAACATGCACGATCGTACGGCTCAGGTCGTCACCGTCGTGAACGGGAATGAAGTAGCCGGCTTGCGGCCGGACGGCGCATCGACAAAGACCAAAGTGGGTTTTGATATCACCGTCAAAAACCGGGATAATTATCCGCAGACCATGATCGTGGATCTGAAACATCAGACCTGCACGCTCGGCAATCCTCATTCGGAGAGCTATCTGACGTATAAGATCGTTCCGCCGGTCCGTACGCCGATATAGATAAAATTTTATCTATTCCTTACCGGGTTTTAATCTCGCAGGCGCACAATCCCCTTAAGCAATAAAAAACAAGGGGTGATGAAATGCTATCAGTGAATTCCAGTTTTCTTCTGAATGATAAAGGTTCGGTCGGAATCCTGTTCGACGATCCGAATTTCGTAAGGTCCGAAACCATTATCTGCGAAGCATCAACCGGCGATATCCACGCAGTACTCAATGAAAAACAAATGCTGATCGGACATCTGACAGACAAGCTGATCAAGGCTTTAAGCGGCCAATCAAAAGTTATGTTGTCTAGCATGCGCTGCGATGGATCGATGCTCGATCTTGAAGCGCGGCTTGTAGTTCATCACTAATAAAAAAACCGCCCCAAAAGGGCGGTTTTTGTTATTGCTTGGATCCCCGATCAAGTCGGGGACACCCTTCGGGTGATTATTCAGCTTTAGCGGCGGCAGCGGCTTTTGCTTTAGAAGCTTTTGAAGTCTTCTCAGCTTTTGGCTCAGCTTTTTTAGCGGCTTTTGCAGCTTTGTTAGCAGCTGATTTTTGTGTCGCTGTTTGTGTTTCTTCAGTGACCTGACGCACTTCTGTTTTTTCAGTGATACGTGCAGATTTACCGCGAAGGCCGCGCAGGTAGTAAAGTTTCGCACGACGTACGGCACCTTTACGAACGACTTCGATTTTCTCGATACGTGGGGAGAGAAGCGGGAATACGCGTTCTACGCCTTCGCCGTATGAGATTTTGCGGACAGTGAATTTTGCGTTGATGCCGGTACCTTGACGGGCAATGCAGACACCTTCGTAAGCCTGAACGCGCTCGCGCTCACCTTCAACGATTTTGATGCTGACTTTGAGAGTATCGCCGGGCGCAAATTCAGGAATGGTTTTGCCTTCCATCAGTTTTGCGAATTGTTCGGCTTCGAACTTTTGTACGGTATTCATAGTCTAGTGCTCCTATTAGAGGGCCGGTCAATATATCCCGGCACCATTGGTGATTGATAAAGCAGGGCGTTTATAACGGGAATGTGCCTTAAATATCAAGGCTTTTTCGTATATTTCTGCCAAAGATCCGGCCTTTTGGCCTTTGTAAGCTCTTCAGCCTGGTTTTTGCGCCATTTTTCGACGTTTGCGTGGTGCCCGCTGGTCAGGGTTGCGGGTACGTCATGGGTCGCGCCGGACGCATCCGTCCAGCTCGCGGGGCGGGTGTAATGGGGATATTCCAGCAGCCCGTCGCTGAAACTCTCGTCATGCGGGGTCTCGGCGTTGCCGACGGCCCCGGGGATCAGGCGAATGACCGAATCCATCAGGATCATGGCGGCCTGTTCGCCGCCCGTGAGGACATAGTCGCCGATGCTGATTTCTTCGAAACCGAGAACGTCCAAAGCGCGCTGATCGACACCTTCGTAACGGCCGCACAATATCGTCAGGTTTTCTTCTTTCGCCAATTGCTGGGCGAGTTGCTGTGTGAGAACGCTCCCTCGCGGGCTCATATAAATTTTGCGGCCGGGATTTTGAATTGAAAGAGTTGCGGCTTCGATAATATCCGGCTTCATCACCATGCCCGCGCCGCCGCCGAATGGCACATCATCCACGGTCTTGTGTTTGTCATGCGCGAAGTCACGGATATTGACGGTATCAAAATCCCATATTCCTTCGGCGCGCGCGCGACCAGTGATCGAATGACCGAGAAAGCCTGGAAACATATCGGGGAATAAGGTGAGTATATTTACCTTCCATGTCATTGCTGGAAATCCTCAACCTGATCGACACTGATAAATCCCGCCTCTGGATCGATATCGGAAACATAAGGCTCGATCATCGGCAGGTAGTATGATTTTCCTGAGACCGGTTTGATTTCCAGCAGGTCGCTGGCCCCGAAATTTTCAACGGCCAGCACTTTGCCGATAACGGCACCGGCCTTGTTCTGAACATCGAGCCCGACAAGATCGAGAATATAGTGGCCGTCTTCGGCCTCTGGCAGGCTTTCACGATCGATAAAAAGTTCGGTATTGCGGTATCTCTCGGCGATCGTGCGGTCGTTAACACCGTCGATTTCCGCAAGCCACAGGCCTTTGAGGGAATTTTTGAGAGTGAGTGTGAGGCTTTTGCCGTCAGCAGTCGTCAGTGGATTGTAGTTTTTAAGTTCGGATGGTTCCTCGAGATAGCAATCCACTTTCACGAGGCCGCGAACGCCATGAGCAGTCAGAATTTTTGCGATACAGACTTTGTTTGACATCTCATTCCTGTCTTAACCCTCTCCCTCCGGGAGAGGGTAGGGTGAGGGATTTATTTTAATTCATTCTCAATAGTTATTAGGATGCCTTCAATATTTTCCAAGACATCGTTATTCCAAAATCTCAAAATTTTATAACCGTGCGCAGTTAGAAAATTTGAACGTTTTATATCCGCTTCCGGCGTGTGCTGGCTGCCATCGAGTTCTATGATCAGGCCATGTTCTTCGCAGAAAAAATCCACGATATAGGGAGGAACAGGATGCTGCCGTCTAAATTTTAAATTCAGAAACTGTCTGTTTCTGATATGGGACCAAAGCAGTTTTTCCGCATCGGTTTGGTAAGTACGCAAGTTTCTGGCGTTTGCCAGGGTATTTTCAGGTAATGGAGATTTTGTCTTCATGTCCATTCCCTCACCCCGACCCTCTCCCAAAGGGAGAGGGGGAGTAAAGTTAATTAAGCAGCTGTTTCTTCAGCTGCAGCTTCTGGCTCGGCTGCTGGAGCAGGAGCGTTTTTTGCTTCGTTTGCAGCTTCTTCAGCGGCGGCGCGTTTTTCTTCTTTTTCGCGATGCAGACTTCAATTGGGATATCGACTTTTCGACGAGCTGTGG
>JBEHYB010000077.1:0-11605 GCA_048498395.1 Pseudomonadota bacterium | reverse complement strand
GCAGCGTATTAATCACCACTTAGGGTAGGGGTAGAAAACCATGATAGAAGCCATTAACGCTTCCATCTCTAATGCGCAACTAGTGCGCTCTGTCGCGACGGAAGCATCGACTTCCCAGTCCGCGAATCCTGTCCGCATTCAAAAAGCCGCCATCGTCGCGCCGTATTTAAGTCCGCATGTGAGGCTTGCGCCGAATTCAAAACCTGTCTTTGTCGTGCGCGATCTCGAGACGGGAACGCAGATCAAACAATTTCCGACCGAAGCGCAGATCCGCGCCTATCAGAAAGCCAGCCAGTCCAAACCCGAGATCCAGCCTTTGACAGGCGAGGCGAAGGAAATGACGAGCGACGAGGCGAGAATCATGATCAAGACCAGCGTCGAGTTCAAGGAAGAGCGCGCTGCTGTCAAATACCAGGCCGACCTGCCGATGCCGGGCCAGAAAAAAGAGTCGAGCGGGTCCACCTTCCAGCCGGGACAAACGACGAGCGTCGACGAACAGGCTTGATAAAAATTTCAATGCTGAATGATTTCGGTCCCGCTGTTGGCGGGATTTTTTATGGCTGCGTCTTTTTAGGCAGGTTCTAACCACAGCGATCACAGCGCGTTTAGTGAAGCTTGTCATCCCTGCGAAAGCAGGGATATCTGGAATGAGATGCCTGCCTTCGCAGGCATGACAAAAGTGAGGTTCTCTCTTATTCCGTCATGCCGTTGAAAAACGGCATCCAGATATACGGACCTTCTGGATACCGGCGTTCGCCGGTATGACGGGAAGAGGGTGACGGCGGGGGAAAGATTTACGTCCTTGCGGCGGGGGTATCGGATGGTTTGGCCATCAACCCGGTCGCGATTTCGCGATTGATATTGATGAGGATATCGAGCTTCTCAGGCTCGGGAGCGGCGAGGATTTCAATCGAGCGCCGGAAGACGAAGCTCGCGAGATTAACGACATTGGTCGAGAGATTTTTCGGGCGTGTGCCGTCGTCGCTCAATGCGTTATCATAGAACAGCACCCAGATCTGGCGGTTATATTTAAGCGTGTCCTCGATTTTCTGCTGGGTGCGCGCATCCCATGAAAGCTGCAGGTCCTGGAGCATCTTGGCAGCCTTCAGCAGGGCCTTCGCTTCCGTCGAGCGGGTATCCTCAAGCCTCGTGCCTTGCTTCGCGTAATTCTGCGCGGCCTTGCCGTAAGGGTTGCTCGTTGGACGTTTAGACATTTCCCAGTGAAACTCCGGCCAAAAGTTCAGCTTCATGAGTGATCAGGTCTTTTGCTTCGCGCAGAGCCTTGTAGTAATGGCCTTCGATGATCTGCTCATTGATACGCATAAAGAAGATAGCGGTGCTGGGCGCGGCCTGCTGGATAATCTTCAGCAACTCAAAATATTTCGGGTGATATTCCCGCGGGTTGCGTGCCAGATACATACATTGTACCAGAAAATAGACTTTCTTGCACGGCGTATCGGCTTCTTCCTCCTGGAGGACATCTTTTTCCCTTAAAATAGGGGCTTCACCGGAGATATGCAGGCGTGTGCGCTGGTTGTCGTTGGTGATGACGGCAGTGCCGATCAGGATTTTTTCGCCGGGTTTAAGGTCGATTATAAGAGCCATCAGGATTCTCCTTCAGTATGTGTTCAAGGTTGGAGTTCTTCCAACCGCATTCAGGTTAAAATTGTTTCAAAAGATATTGTTGTCCTTCCGAGGCAAGTGGAACATCTGACTCAGAAAGTTGTTGGCGAACTTGCAATGCGAGAAGATTGGCTGACTCGTCCCCGAGATGCGCGACCGGGATTTGCTCGGCACCCGCGGACAGGGTCGAAATTGTTTCCTGCGAAAATTCCTGGCGGGTCTGCATCAGGATCATATCGGAAGACAGGATGTGGCGAAGCGTCGTGCCGATATCGACGGCGTTCATGACATCGATGCGTGAGTTCTGCACGCCTTCGAGCGTGGTGAAATCCGGGTTGCGGAATTCGAGCGTCTCAGGCGAGAGGTCCATGCCTGTCGTCGTGAAAGTACTTTTGCCGGTCTGGTCGAAGCTGGTGGTGAGCGTGTCGCCCTTGAGCAGGTTTACGCCGTCGGTCGAAGCGCTGTCGACGATTTGCGCGAGTTTCTCAAGCGCGGCTGTATAGCGGTCCTGCAGCTCGGAAATCCGGTCTTTATTGCCTTCATAGCCGCTTGCGGTTTTGAGCGTATCGCGGGCCCGGACAGTAATGCCGCCGGCTTCTTCCATCGTGGCGACGGCCTTGTCGGCGAGGTCGCGCGAGTTGCTCAGCGTGGTGATGTTCTTGTCGATTCCGTCGAGGAGTTTCTGCAGGTCCTGAACTTTTTCATTTAGGGATGTCACGACGATCGTTACCGGTTCGCTGGTGGAGGATGAATTTTGTGTAGTTTGCGCCGGAGCTGCGGATTTGTCATCCGATGTATTTTTGACAGACGTAGCCTGGCTTTGCCTGAGATTGGCAAGGCGCGACAGGAACATGGATGTTTGAGAAATTTCGCCGGACACTCAGGTAACTCCTTTCTAGGGGTCATATATTAAAGGCGACATCCTTCGCCATAGACTCATCTACTATATATACTAAAGCACAAACCGTTAACGAAGGGTAAAGGTTCCCGTCTAACTCACTGAATTGGCTTTAATTTATACCCGTAGATTGTAATGAGTCAAACCCGTCTTCGAGTCCGTGAATATGTCCATTGATGTTTCGAGCGAAGGGGCTTCGGAAGCAGCGATTTCTGTAGCTGCCGGTCCGCCCTGACGACCTGGGGATGAATCCTGACCCATGGCATTCTGGAAAGCACTCCCATCCTGGGAGAGCTCGAATGACAGGGAAGAACCATCCGTCTGGATACCGGCATCGTTCAGGGCGGACTGGAGTGCGTGGGAATCCCGCTGGAACATGGCAGCGGTATCCGCTTTTTCTAAAACGACATGGACTTTCAAAGGATCGCCCTTTTCGTATTTCATCTTGATCTGGAGCTTGCCGAGATCGGGCGGGTCGAGGCGCAGGCTGATCGTCTGGGCTCCGCCTTCCTTGGCGTTCTTCGCGATGACATTGGCGACCGTCTGGATGGCCGGGTGGGATGAGGCCGCCGAGACGTTCTGTACGACAGGAGACGTGAGTACGCTTGTACTCACCGAAAGCGGAATGCCGGCAGGTGTAACCGTCAGCGACGTGCCAGCGTTCGCATCGACAATGGTGGAAAGATCGGGCGTGGCCGCCGCGACACCGAGAGAGGCGGATGAATCCACTTTGCCTTTGATCGATGTGTCGACATGGACCGAGACATTGCTGTTAGCTGTCTGAACGGGTGTAGGCGTGGCAGGTGTCGCGTTTGTCGGTAATGGCGCAGGCGAGGCGAGCGGGCGCAGGAATTTCTGCGCGATACGGAATTCGACAGGGTCGAAATCGGCGCTGGTGTCAACGCTTGCCTCAACCGGCTGATCGACGACAACAGGTGTTTCGGTTGTGTCTGCTGTATCATTTGCAACTGCTGTCGCAGCGGCGGCGACAACGACAGATGTCTCAGTCGCGGCCGGGGTTTGCGCCAGCACGGTCACATTGGCAACGGACGGAGCCTGAACTGGCGGTGCGGCAGGTTTTTCAGGTGTGATGGTGACGGTGATAATGCCAGCGTCATCAGGAAGCGGCGCAGCGGCAGTCGCGCCGTCTGTTTTCGCGGCAGCGGCGGCGGCTTCGATATTATTTTTGAGAACTTCCATCTGCGCAGGATCGAGACCTGTCGCGACGAGACGTGAATCGCTCGAGACGAATTTAGTGACGGTGAGGGATAGTGTCGTGTCGTCCGTTGCCGCGACGGTCGGTGCCGCCACGGGTGCTGTCGCAGTTTCAGGCGGCGGCGTGCCAACACCCGGTGTAAGAGCGGTCAATAAAGCATCGGTGAAATCGCCGGTGGCCGGATCGATCAGCGCTTCGCCCGATGTCGTTTGTGGCACGACGAGCGACGCGGGCTGCATATTGAACGCGGCTCCGAACTGGACGGGTGCTGGAGTCGCAGACGCGTCCGTTGTTGCGGCAGCGGCGACGACTGTACCTGTCGTATCATTCGCAACAGGCGGGGTGGTTGTCGTTTGTGTCTGGGCAGGAGCCGCCATCGTCAGAAGCGAAGCCATCAATTGCTCGAACAAAGTCGGATCGGTCGAGGCGGTTGTATCCTTGTCTTTAGTCAGGTCGTCGTCTTTAGTGATGACGGATGACGTATCGGCGGCGGAAGAGGAGGATTTATTTTTCTCCGCGTGCCGCGTTTCTCTCGCGGACGGAGTCGAATTCGAAGCTGTCGCAGACGCTTTCGAGGAAGATGTCGAGGGCTGGGGCGGTGCGGCCTTAACGGTCGGCATCAGAAGCATATAAGGAGTCATAGGTCAGCGTCTCTCAAGCGTGAATAGTTTAATTAGTAGGCTTCGTTAAAAGCAGTAGCGACAGGGCGGCCGGATTCATCCATTTCGCCCGAGGAACCGTATCCGGATTTTTCTTTCTGGATGGCTTCGCGCGCCGCCATGATCAGGCGATCCTGGACGCGTTTCAGGCTGTCCGCCATGCGCAGGCACCAGCAGATGGATTCTTCGGCGAGGGAGGTCAGTTCATGCTGTTCCGAGATCAGACGTTCGCGCAGATGCATATCCGCTTTTTTGATGGAGGCGGAACGCGCCTTGATTTCCTTCGCGAGTAATTCGTAATCGCGGGTATAGACTTCCTTGGACGGCTGCAGTTTCAGGAAAGTCTGAACGTCGCGTTTTCTAACCGCGTCGCTTTCTTCGCGATAAATGGATTTCAGGCCTTTCATGACATCGAGCATCGAAAGGAGGGCTTTTTCAGGGCTGCCGGAGAGGAGGTTGGACTGGGATGGGGGAGGTGTCATGTTCTAAGCTCCACTATTGTAAATTACGTCAATAATACGGGCGTGAGACGCTTTTGGGGCGCGGTTCACAAAAATTTAATTAAGCCGCAGCGGCAATCGGGGCTGCTGCGGCCGTTCCCTTCTGGGAAAATTCCTGGAGACGGATCAGTTCGTCTTTAATATGTTTGGCGATACCGATACCGCCGCTTTCCGATAATTTTTTGCCGTATTCGTTGAGCGAGAAGTCGCGGAAGACTTCTTCGCCCTTGCCGCCGCCGAACGTGTCGTCGACTTTCATCATCGCGAACATGGGTTTCAACATCTCGGTCAAAAAGACCGCTTCGAAATCCGTCGCTGTCTTGTCGATCTTTTTCAGTTCCTTGTCGGACAAAGTGCTGCTGGGTTTCGGTGCGCTTTTAAGCCTGTCGAGCGCAGCCTGGCTTTGCGCAGCATTTATCAGGGCTGTATTGGTTTGCGGTGTGGCGGCTGAAATTCCTGACATTACATCGTCTCGATTTCTGCCTGCAGCGCGCCTGCGGCTTTGATGGCTTGCAAGATCGTAATGATATCGCGCGGGCCGACACCGAGCTTGTTAAGGCCCGTGACGAGATCCTGCAATGTCACGCCGTTCTCAAGCACGGCCAGTTTCGCGTCCTTGCTCTGGTTGATCTGGATATCCGATCTCGGCACGACGACGGTCGATCCTTGTTCGGCGAACGGGTTCGGTTGCGATACCTGTGGTGTCTCATTGACCTTGATGGTCAGGTTGCCCTGTGCGATCGCAATTGTCGAGATGCGCACGTCAGAACCCATGACGATCGTGCCGGAGTTCTCATCAATGACGACGCGAGCGATCTGGTCGGGTTCGACAGGCAGTTGTTCGATATCGGTGATAAGGTCGACGATGCCGCCGGCATAGCCTTCAGGCTTTTTAAGCTGAACGGTTGCGTCATTGACGGCGGTTGCCAGTTCGCCATTCGTGAAGCCATTGATGGCGCGGGCGATACGGCGGGCTGTCGTAAAGTCAGGATTGCGCAGGGACAGGCGCACTTCAGGAAGATCGTTCAGGTTAAAGTCGATTTCTTTTTCAACGATGGCACCTGATGCCACGCGTCCGCGTGTCGGCGTATTTTGTGTAACGGTCTGTGCGTCGCCGCCGGCCGCGAAACCGGAAATGGCGATCGGGCCTTGGGCTACGGCATAGACTTCGCCGTCAGCGCCTTTCAAAGGTGTGACAAGAAGAGTACCGCCCTGCAGCGATTTGGCATCGCCGAGCGTGGAGACGGTAATATCCGTTTTAAATCCCTGGTTTGCGAAAGGCGGCAACGTGCCGGTGACCATAACGGCGGCGACGTTACCCGTGTTCAGATTCTGGCCGCGGACGTTAACGCCCAAGCGTTCAAGCATGGCGATCAGTGACTGACCGGTGAAAGGGGAGTTTGCGAGCTTGTCGCCCGAGCCGTTCAGGCCGACGACGAGACCGTAACCGATGAGCACGTTGTCACGCACGCCTTCGATATTGACGATATCCTTGATACGCGTCGTGCCGGCATGGGCCGGGACTGAATTGCCGAAAAGAGCCAGAAACATAAAGAACAGGCCCACCCAAAACAGGGCCAGCCCGTCAAGTCCTGTCGATTTTTTCTTTACCTGTTTCATTACTAACCACCATAAGTTTTTTGTATTGTTGGTGGGTACCTTGCGAGGATCGTGCCAATAGCGGTGGAAGAGGCGATTTTATAGCGTAGCGGGTAAGTAGCTGTTTTTACTTAATTACTTGAGGCTATTATCGGTGTACCCCTGAGCCCGGCAAAACTTGCCGGGTGCAAATAAATTTCAGTTTGGTAAAATGGTTATATGAAGATCACAGGTCCAGGTAAAACAGAGAAAACCAGCGGTGCGAAAAAGGCAGGCGGAACCAAAGCGTCCGGCAGCTCGGAATTCAGCGGACTGCTGGGCACCGAAGAAGCGGCGGAAGCCGCGCATACGTCAGCCGCCGGCGCGATCGCCCGGATTGACGTGCTGCTCGCCGCGCAGGGAGCCGAAGACCCGGCGGAACGCGCGACACGCGGACGCATGAGAAAACGCGCCGATACGATTTTGCGCCAGCTGGACAAGCTGCGCCTCGGTATGCTGACCGGCAACTTAAGCGTCGGCAATATGGTCGATATCGCGGATGTCGTCGCCTCGCACCGTGAACGCGTTCAGGACCCGCAAATGGCCTCGATTCTCGACGAGATCGACCTGCGGGCCCAGATCGAGATAGCCAAAATGCGCATGGCGCTCGATGCCACTAAAGTGCTTTAGGTCGGTATTTTTCTCCGAAAAACGGTAAAAATAGTTGAAAAACAGGGCGTTCGGCCCGGATGGTCTTGAGTTTTAGGGGTTTTCTGCCTATCTTCCTGCCTCAAGAATGCTCTACCCCCCGATTCACGGGGACCGAAAGGATAGAAGATGTCTAAAGCCGGCAGCGCGAATGTTTCGCCCGACTACAAGCCAACCGACAAAGAGAAATTCATGAATCCAACCATGACGGAATATTTCCGCCGGAAGTTGATCAACTGGCGCGAAGAGCTTTTGCGCGAATCCTCGGCCACTATCCATGACACGCTGCAAACGACCGAACTGCAGCAGCCTGACCTGACCGACCGCGCGTCGGCCGAAACCGACCACGCGCTTGAGTTGCGCACCCGCGACCGCGAGCGCAAGCTGATCACCAAGATCAACGAAGCCCTGCTGCGTATCGATGACGGCACTTACGGTTATTGTGAAGAAACAGGAGAGCCGATCGGTGTCGGCCGTCTTGACGCGCGTCCGATCGCGACATTGTCGATCGAGGCGCAGGAGCGTCACGAGCGTATGGAACGCACGCAGCGCGACGAATAAATCATATCAGGCGGCAAGCCGTAGATAAGGATTGATATCGGTCGCCGGACCTGTCGGCGGTCTTGTGTTCGACAATTCTTCCATTTCCCATTGGGTCATAAAGATATCATGCGAGATATCGCGCAGGTATTTGCATGTGCGTCCTGAATCCATGCGGATCTGAATCCGGTCGTTCCAGGCGGTCAGCTGGTCGAGCGTGATTTTCGTGACCCTGTCATTCGTGATCGCCGTGCACATGTCTTTCGCGTTGATATAGCAATCTCTTGAAACAGGCGTGCTTTCCCAGGTCACGTTCGCGACCGGATTGCCTTTTTCCAGTCTTATCGCCGAGAAAGTTGGAACGGGCAGTTCATAGGCGCTTTTGTTGCCGAAGATTCTGGATAGATACGACTTCACTGATTTCACGCAAAAACCTCACCAATATTATTTTTATTATTACTTTCTGCATACAGTCTGTCGGTCAAAACGGTCAAGAAAATCATATGTTGCGCAACAATATTGCGGGCGCGCCATGCGCATAAAAAAACCGGCCGGCGGAGGGAACCGCAGGCCGGAAGGGAGTTAGGGTGGGTAATAAGGGTAGGTAAGGTAGAACTCAGTAAAACTTTTTTTAAAACGGCGCTACGATGTCATAGAGCTGCTGTCCGTAGCGGGGTTGCTGGACATCCGAGAGCTGGCCTTTGCCGCCGTAGGAAATCCGCGCTTCCGCGATCTTGTCGTAGGGAATTGAATTCTCGATGCCGATATCTTCCGGACGGATGATGCCGTTCAGCTTGAGAATTCGGTTCTCGTAATTGACGCGCACTTCCTGCGTGCCGGAGATCACCATGTTACCGTTCGGCAGTACCTGCATGATGGTCGCCGCAAGCTTCATTTCAATTTTCTCCTGACGGTCGATCTTGCCGGTTCCTTTGTGATTTGAATCACCGGCGGCTGTCACGAGATCGGTCGGATCGACGGATTCAGGCAGGACTTTCGCGAAATCCTTGGTCTCGAGACCGAAGAGTTTAGGCACAGCGAGGTTTTCTGCTGAATCGCGCGTACGTGTTGTTTCGTCCTTCAACTGGCCTTTGTCGTCGATATTGATGATGACGGTCAGGATATCCCCGATTTCATCCGCGCGCTGGTCCTTGAAGAAGCCTTTCTGCGAACCCGTCCAGAGAGAATTTGCCTGGCGTGTATAGGTTTTCGGAGCCGGCATCGGCATCGAAACCGGCTGGTAATCGGCCTTCATCGTCGGGTTGATGATGCCTGTCTGTGCCGGTGGCTGGCCGATATCCTTGACGCGGTCCATGGCGGAGCAGGCAGAGAGCGCGGAGGTCGCGAGTAAAGCGATCGCCACTGGCTGCACCAGCGAATGTCTGTAGATTTTTTCAATTGTGTTTTTCATTTTAGCCCACCTTTTCTATTTTTTTACGCAGTCTTTTAGTCTTAGTTAAATCTGTCTATTGAACCGTCACGGTGCGGTCGCCTGTTACCTGCGCCGACATCGATTTGGCGCTGGAGAGATTGGTGACGCGGATCAGGTCGCCCTGTGCGCCGCCCTGCTGGGACTTGCCCTTGGCAGAAAGCGTCATGCCGTTCATTTCATAAAGGATCGTCACATCATCGCCGCGTGCCACAAGCTGCGGCATCTGAACATCGTTCGTGCGCACCGGGCGGCTGGCGGTCAGGATACGGTTCGGTGTCTTGCCGATCAGATCGTCCGCATCGAGAATAGTGTCGTTGGTGATCGAGCGTTCAGGCACGTCCATCCAGGCGATGTCGGAGGCTGAGATAATGTCGCCCAGACGCGTCGCCTTGTTCAGGGACGGGACTGACACGGTGCGTGTGATAAGGCCCGAAACCTGCACGGTTTTCACCGGTTTTTCAGCCGACGGCACGGCGACGGTTGCAGAGAAAACATCGCGGCCCGGCGTATAGTTCACATTCGTGATTTCAACTGTCGCGTCAATATTTGCAGGCAGCGTGATGCCGGTCGAGAGGTTCGCCATATCAAGATTGAAATTGCCCTGTATGCCTTTTTCAGTCAGCGACGCTTTGAGCGCATCGGTAATCGTTTGCAGGTCGATCGTGTGGGAGTCGCGGCGGATGATGATCTGTTCGCCCGCGGATTTCGGCTTCCATTCAACGGCATAGACTTCAGCGATGCGCTGCAGGCGGCCGGCGTTCAGTGTCATATCCTTGCCGATTTCAGGTGCGGCACCGAGGACGGCATCGGCGCGTTCCGTATTGTCGAAAATGTCGCCAAGGCGCACCACATCGTCATTAATGACGGCTGTGCCTTTCAATGTCGAAGGCGCGGCCTGGGCGTTCGTGATCAGGACGAAAGAGGAGGTTGTTCCGAGCAGCAGGGTCATGATGACAGTCTGCAAACCGGCACGGCACATTTTATAAGTGGCCTGTCTGATGTCGTTGATGTCCTGGCTGGTCATTCTAGCCTCCCGTTATTATCTCAGTTGATTGACGGCTTGCAGCATGTCGTCGGATGTCTTGATGACATTCGAGTTCATTTCATAGGCGCGCTGCGCGCTGATCATGTTGGTGATTTCCTTGACCGCGTCGACGTTCGAGGATTCAAGCATTCCCTGTTGCAGGTGGCCGATATTGTCATCGCCCGGATTGCCGACCACCGGCGCGCCGGAGGCATCTGTCTCAAGGAACAAATTATCGCCTGTGGCTTCCAAACCCGACGGGTTGACGAAGGTCGCGAGCTGGATCTGTCCCAAATTCTGCTGTGACGTCTGTCCCGGAATAGTCGCCAGAACTTCGCCTTCCGCGTTGATTTCAACGGCGCTCGCTGTTGACGGGATCGTAATATTCGGCGTGATTTTATAGCCTTCGTTGGTGACGATTTCGCCGTTCTCATTGCGCTGGAAAGAACCGGCGCGGGTATAGCCCGTCGAGCCGTCCGGCATTTCAACCTGAAACATACCGCCGCCATTGATCGCGACATCGAGATCGCCGTCGGTGATCTGGATCGTGCCTTGCTCGTGAATTCTGTAAGTCGCCACCGGTTTGACACCGAGACCCATGGAGATACCTGATGGAACGGTATCGCCGTTCGCGCTGGCCTGTGAACCCGGGCGATCGAGATGCTGGTACATCAAATCGGCGAATTCCATGCGCTGGCGTTTAAAGCCTGTCGTCGTCATGTTGGCGATGTTGTTCGAGATGGTGTCGACATTGAGCTGCTGGGCTAACATACCTGTTGCGCCGATACTAAGTGATCTCATGTTTTATCTCCTTCTAATCCTTTGTTAGCTGCCGGTTTTCGCAAGGGCCTGAATGGCACCCGCCTGGCGGTCATGTTCAGTTTTCAGCATATTCATGGTCTGTTCGTAATCGCGCGAGATCTCGATCATGCGTGACATCTCGCTGATGGCATTGACGTTGGAGCCTTCGATCATGCCCTGTTTCATTGTCGTGTTTGTCGCGGGCGTGCCGGGAGTCTTCGAAGAATAAAGGCCGTTGCCTTCCGGTGTCAGGGACTGGAGGTTCGAGAATTCGAACATGCCGATCTGTCCGACGGTCGAACCGCCGGCGATGACGCTGCCGTCTTCATTTATTTTTACATCTGTCGCGCCTTGCGGAATGAGGATCGCGGTGCCACCGGCTCCGGCGACCTGCAAGCCGCTCGAAGTGACAAGCTTGCCGGTATTGTCGACTGTGAAATTTCCGGCGCGTGTATATTGCATGCCGCCTGTGAGCGTCTGAACGCCCATAAAGCCGGGGCCGGTGAGGGCGACATCGTAAGAGCCGCCGGTAAATTGTGCCGTGCCGGGTGTCGTCGTCGTGTACTGGCCTTTATCGTAAACCATGGAAAGGCCTTCAGATGCCCCTTTGGGTTTCGAGAGATATT
>JBEHYB010000076.1:0-11708 GCA_048498395.1 Pseudomonadota bacterium | reverse complement strand
GACGCGTATGGCATCCAACCCAGAAACCTGTTGCTTTAGGCCGTTATCTCATTCGTATGTTTACAGGCGAAGGGGATGTTGTATTGGACAATGCTTTTGGCAGTGGCAGCTTTTTGGTGGCGGCAGCTCTGGAAGGCCGCCGCTTCATCGGAATTGAAAAGAATGAGGAGGTTCATCTTTTTAAAGAAGAAAGAATTGATTATATCAAGATAGCAAAACAACGCCTTGCTGAAGTTCAAACGTTGATGAAGAGCAAACAATTACCTCCTCCTATTTTTTCAGACCTGCAACCTGCTGCTCGGGCGGGTCAATCTAATCGCCGTGGAATGGTGGATGTTGATTTGGTAATACGCGATTCACATAGAGCGACGGTATAATATGAGTCCCGCGGCCTATAATGAAAGATCGTGGGCCATTGATTTGATTGGTCACCTAAAACATGTAGCGGGTCAAAATAACCGACCTATTAAAGATGCGGGAGGTGAGCAAACCATTAAGGTTGAAGGAGGAAGCCTTTTTCCTGATGTGTTGCTCTTTGGTGATCGTGCATCAGCCCGCATCCTTCAGGGATGGGAACTGAAGATGCCTGATACCAATATTGATAATCATGAATTTCGTCAGAATGCAGAAATCAAAGCCCGCGCTTTGGGTTTGGACAGTTTCTTGCTTTGGAATGTTACGCATGCACAACTTTATATATGTAACTCGGAAAATGATGAATATATTCCAGGTAAAAAATGGTCTGATCTTGCAGATATCACAAGTCGTAGATCTGTAACGACTAATCGGCAAAGATGGGAAGCTTTGGCGACCGAGATTTTAGCTTATCTCAATGATCTTTTTGATCGTAATACTCTTGAAGGCAGGCAGTTTATAGATGCTTACCGGAGTGGAGGTATCACGGCGCTGATCATGGAAAATTCAGGCCATGTTGCTGAGGCCATTAAAGAAGCGGCGCGCCGTGATAATACATTGCGCGCTGAAATGGTTCTTTGGTGGAATCGCTATCAAGCCGAATATTCAAAAGACTCAATGGAAAATGTTCTGGCGCAGGTTGTCATTTCAAATTGGATAGGAAAAATTCTGTTTGGTCACGTGCTTCGGGAGAAAGATCAGCGCGCGCAGCAGATTTTTAACATCAGTGATGAGACCACGCCTATACAAGCGCTTGAAATATTTAGGCAACTGTCAGAAGATTGCAATTTCTGGACCATCTTTTCCGATAGTCTTGCGCTGACGACCATTCCCAAAACGGTATGGGGCCAGTTAAAACAGTTCAATCGTTTCCTTGCGGATTTGCGTGTCGGCTCTATCGATCAGGCGCAGCTCTCTAACATTCTTGAGTCTACAGTCGAAGTAGCGATCAGAAAGCTAAGGGGCCAATATCCTACGCCAATTGAACTAGCCCGCTTACTGGTTCATCTTTGCATTCATGATATTGTGACGGACAGAATTCTAGATCCCTGTTGCGGGAGCGGTACGATTGCGCGCGCAGCTTTGGAACTTAAACTAGAAGCTCAAGTTCCTGCTGATGAGGCATCAAGGTGTATCTTTGCCGGAGATCAAGATCCGCAGGCGGTGCAAATAGCAACTTTCGCATTAACAAAGCCGGATTTAATGCATATGCCATTGCGCATTTTCCAGCGGGATGCATTTGACCTGGCACCTGAAACTGCAATCGACTTTCGTAACCCTTCTAATGGACAGTTGTTCACTGAAACCCTTGACCATTTTCAGGCCATAACAAGCAATTTGCCTTTTGTTGCACAGATTGGCCGAAAACAATACGGCAATGCTATTCGGCTTGTAACAGAATCTATGGGCCCTGAAGGTGTAACATTTACGCGGCGAGCTGATGTAGCGGCCTACCTTCCTTTTGCCTTTCATCCTCTTCTCACAAGTGGCGGTCGTTTAGGTATAATTATCAGCAATGCCTGGCTTGGGACAGATTGGGGAGATGATTTTTACAAGATGCTCGGGCGTTATTATGATCTTAAGAACGTTATAACATCGGGCGCTGGGCGCTGGTTCCACAACAGTGAAGTTGTAACCAATATTCTCATCATGGAGAAAAAAGAAAATCCAAAACAACCTAGCGGGAATGTCAAATTCGTAGTCATGACGCGGCCTCTCGAAGAACTGGCTGATGATGAAGCGGTACAGATTGCGGCTGCGCAAATTGAAATAGGCCAGACGCAAAATGATACCATGACCATACGCTCAATTGCGCCTGAAATACTTGCTCGCTATCGTGCTCTAGGTCTCGCCGGTAATGCACAGTTTGTGAATTGTGACTGGGTGCTTGATTTGCCGCTCGTTCCACTCAAAAACCTGTTCTCAATCAGTCGTGGCGAACGGCGTGGATTGAATGATTTATTTTATCCGAAGCGCGATCATGGCATTGAGCCTGAATATATTCGCCCGCTTGCAAAAAGTCCAAGTGATTTTGAACATTTAAGTATGCCCGCGATCAAGGAAGCTTTCTCTTGTTCTCGAAGCGAGACGGAGTTGGCGAGTTTAGGCCATACCGGGGCGCTTAACTGGATCAGGAGATTTAAGACACCTGAAAATATCGAGAAACTCATGACTGCCGGGCATCTCTGGTACGAAATGCGCACGGATACACTAACCGATCTCGTGATGTTTATCAATTATGGTGAGCGCCTGTTTGTCGGACGGGTCAACCCACCGGCTTTTGTGGATCAGCGCCTAGTTCGCTTAATGCCTTCTTCGGGTACGGTAGATGTCGAATTGTCACACGCGTTGCTGAATTCTACAATTTCTATGTTCATCATGGAGGGGATGGGCTTTGGTCGTGGACTCGGTGCGCTCGATCTGAGCAGTAATCGCATTAAAGATTTTATGCATATACTTGATCCGAGACAACTTGATCAAAGTGGAATAAATAGCATAAAACAGGCCTTTACGCCGCTCCTCAGTCGCGAAATCATGAGCATTGCAGACGAGCTCGAGCAGGTCGACCGCCAAGCATTTGACGATGTAGTTCTTGATGCTTTCAATTTGACAATAGATAAACAAAAAATTTATCAAGCGTTACTGGCGCTGGCGGAAATTCGGCTTACAGCAACAAGCTAATAAAGTCACTCATCAGCTATCTTCAAGGCAGTGATACGGGATTTGGTCATTTCTATTTTGCACGATATTTCTGCGAGCCCGCCTGTAAGATTGCCCGTCATAGTTAAAGAATTCTGGCGGGTGCATTCTTCCTGCATGAAATTCTGAAATGCCGTGCTGCTTTTAAGAAGGGCTTTTTGATTTTCGAAGGCAGGAGCAATTTGATCGTCTTTACTTGCTTTGATCATGGCCTGTTTTTCAGTTTGCACTAGTTCCGCTTTTAATTTGTCGAGTTTGGCTGCCATGCAGTCCATGGCAGAAGCGCGATCAGGCGCATCGGGACAAATAAGGTCGGTTGCGGCAAAGACAGAATTTGACAAAAAATAACAAGCCGATGCACAGGGCAATGGATTTCATGAATCTATTCTGTCATTGCGAGCGAAGCGAGGCAATCCAGAAATAGAAATCCCCGCTTTCCTGCTACGCTAAAGCTTCGCAGGACAGGTCGCGGGGATGACAATAAGGGGAGGGGCGACATTCCCTCACCCCGGCCCTCTCCCGGAAGGAGAGGGAGGTTTTGTTATTCATCACCCATCTTCAGCGCGGCGATAAAGGCGCTTTGCGGGATTTCGACGTTGCCGTACTGGCGCATCTTCTTCTTACCTTCTTTTTGCTTATCAAGAAGTTTGCGTTTACGCGATACGTCGCCGCCGTAGCATTTCGCTGTGACATCCTTGCGCATGGCCGAGACATCTTCGCGGGCGATGATCTTGCCGCCCAAAGTTGCCTGAATCGCGATCTTGAACAATTGCCGTGGCACGAGTTCTTTGAGGCGTTCGCAGAGCTGGCGGCCCCGACGTTCAGCCTGTGTGCGGTGGACGATCATGGCGAGCGCGTCGACCGATTCCTGGTTGACGAGAATATCCATTTTCACGAGGTCGCCTTCGCGGAAATCATGCATGTGATAGTCAAAGCTAGCATAGCCGCGTGAAATCGATTTCAGGCGGTCGTAGAAATCAAAGACGATTTCGTTGAGCGGCAAATAGTACTCGAGCATCGCGCGCGAGCCGACATAAGTCATCGTGATCTGTTCGCCGCGTTTTTGCTGGCACAGTTCCAAAAGTCCGCCGAGATATTCATCCGGGGTCATAATGGTGGCCTTGATCCACGGCTCCTCGATTTTATCGATGACGGAGCCGTCCGGCATGTCGACCGGGTTATAGATTTCCTGCATCGTGCCGTTGGTTTTGTAGATTTTGTAAACAACGGATGGCGCGGTCGGGATCAGGTCGAGATTGAACTCGCGCTCCATGCGTTCCTGGATAATCTCCATATGCAGAAGGCCGAGGAAGCCGCAACGGAAACCCATGCCGAGCGCCTGTGAGCTTTCGGCTTCGTAATGTAGCGACGCATCGTTCAGCGCAAGGCGGCCGAGGGAATCGCGTAGCTTTTCAAATTCGGAAGAGTCTGCCGGGAAGAGGGAGCAGAACACCATCGGGATACTCGGCTTGAAGCCCGGGAACGGCTCGGTCGTCTGGTTCTTCTCGTCGGTGATCGTATCGCCGACCTTGGTGTCGGAGATTTCCTTGACGGCTGCCGTGATAAAGCCCATTTCACCGGCTTTAAGCTCGGGCAGCTGGACATGTTTGGGTGTGAAGATACCGACGCGGTCGACTTCGCGCGTGGCGGCAGTGTTCATGAAACGGATCTTCTGGCCTTTTTTCAGGATGCCGTCGATCAGGCGCACGAGAATGACAACGCCGAGATAGGAGTCATACCAACTGTCGACGAGCAGTGCCTTGGTCGGTTTATCCAGCGAGCCTTTCGGCGGCGGCAGGCGGGTGACGATGGCCTCTAACAGCAGATCGATATTGATGCCTGACTTGCCCGAGACGGGGATGGCTTCGGATGCGTCGATGCCGATCACGTCCTCGATCTGGGTTTTCACGCGCTCGACATCGGCCGAGGGCAGGTCGATTTTATTGATGACAGGAAGGATTTCGAGATTGTTGTCGATGGCCTGATAGACGTTGGCGAGCGTCTGCGCTTCGACACCCTGTGTCGAGTCGACGATCAACAGCGCGCCTTCACACGAGGCGAGCGAGCGGGAGACTTCGTACGCGAAATCGACATGGCCCGGCGTGTCCATCAGGTTCAGCTGGTAGGTGAGGCCGTCTTTCGCCGTGTATTGCAATCGCACCGTCTGGGCCTTGATGGTGATGCCGCGCTCGCGCTCGATCTCCATGTTGTCGAGAAGCTGTTCCTTCATCTCACGCTTTTCAAGTCCGCCGCAATATTCAATCAGCCGGTCGGCCAGCGTCGATTTGCCATGGTCGATATGCGCGATAATCGCGAAGTTGCGGATACGGTCCTGCGGGATGTGGTCGGTGATGTTCATAACCCCCGTTAGTAGGGGGTTAGGCGTTGATTTTCAAGGGGATTTGCAAATTTCCGCCGTCTCGTCTATTAACGGGGACATCTTAAGGAGAGAACATGGCAAAAATTCAAGGTAAAACGATAGGAATCGCCGCCGGTGTCGGTGTCACGCTGTTTCTGGTGATTGCGGGGCTGATGGTCCTGACGCTGGTTACGGCTGGTTCAGGCGCTGCGGAACAGACCGCTGCCGTCACACCGCCAACGCAAGAGCAGATCACGGCCTGCGATTACAATGACTGGCTCGGCAAGAAACGCGATGAAGCCGAAGCCCTCGTCAAGACCACCGGCAAAGTCGCCCGCATCATCCACACCGGCGACCCGGTAACGATGGATTTCTCACCCGACCGCATCAATGTCGAACTCGACCAGAACGATGTCGTCGTCAAGGTCACCTGCGGTTAAGTTTATAGCGCCAGAATTCAAGACAATAAAAAACCCGCCGGTGAGGCGGGTTTTTTGAATTTGGTTTTGGTGGCGTATTAACGCATTTCAAGTGTCAGCTTTTCTGTGACAGCAGCAGCAGCAGTTTTACCAGCTTTAGCTTCTACGCGCGCGGACAGGTCAGGCAGATCTTTGATAGAGAGCGTTTCCGGCTTCCCGTCAGAAGCTGCAGCTCGTGCTACAGCACCGGAGAGATCCACGTTAGATGTGATCGCACCGCTCTTTCTCAGAGCTGCAATATCGCTATTCACTGTTTGCAGAGTAAGATCATGCGCTGGTTTTGCTGCTGTTGCAGGAGCAGTATTTCCACCGTTTCTTGTGGCAAGAGCGGCAGACATTCTTCCAACCATGGCATTCACTTCGCCTTGGTCAGCAGAAAGAGTTGCTATTGCGTCATTTGTTTGTTTGTCCAGTCTGTCAGATCCTGCATCGGAAGTGATGGTCGTGTTCACGCCTCTGATTCCAGCAGTATCCATGGTTGGAAACTTAACTTCAGCCAGTTTTTGCTCGGCCCATTCGGAAATATGTGTGTGGAAAAATTTGTCAATTATCCCACCAAATACTTTTAGCGTGCTGTACCAGGTTTTTTCAAGATTTGGACCAATCATGTTCGATTGGAAAATCGCATTGGCCGCATTTTGCTCGGATGTAACAACTGCGCTGCCGCGTGTGCTTTGCAGTTGAATATCTGTAAGTGTCGCTTGTTGAGCGGCATCTTGGCGTTTTTTGGCGCGTTCTGTTTCCAAATCAATCGCGGTTGTCGCGATTTTGCCGGCACCGTCTGCGGCCGCATCTAGCAAGTTGCCTTGCTGCGCGAGTTCAAGGATTTTTTGGGTAGCGGCAGCGATTTTCGCCTGATCATTCGCCTTTTTAGCCTGGTTGTAATCATACAACGCGGCATCGATCATTTGCTGGGTAACGGCTTGTGTGCCTGAACCAGAGGTGCCGCCTGTAGCGGAGTCCTTCATTAAACGACGATCTGCTGTGAAATCTAACTTCATATACACCCTACCTTTTTATGGTATTTATTAATTATAGCCCCATTTTGCCGATTTTTTTGGCATTTGTCAAATTTTATGCAATTTTAACGTATTACATAATTTTGAACTACATTCTTGGCCGCCTGTTCGCTTAAGCGAGAAGCCAAGATTTGTTGGGCCTGATTGGCAAAATCCTGCATTTCCTGAGGTGTGGCCTCGTTGGCAACCGTCATTTCCAGGTTTGGAACGACAGCAGTCTTCGTTGCGGAAGCCCAGGCTTTGCTCAATTGGCTATATTCATTATCGGTAATGCCAAAATCGGGATCAGTCTTAAGAGCATCAAGGTTGCTCTTAATCTGCGCACCGTTGCGAGGCGATACCGCAATAGCAGACGATGTATCGGAAGATGTTCCCGGATTGACGGCATTACCGAAAGCACCTGAAATTACCCCTGCATCCGGCGCGCCGCTGATAAGCGCATCTGCTTTGGCTTTCTCACGACCGGCATTAGCTTTATTTGCGTCAGCCGTAAGCGCTCCCGCTTCAGCCTCCACGTTTTGGTTCAGTTGGGTTTGGGCTTCAGCATTAGAAGCAGAAACGACACCCGTTGCTTTAACAGTGGCGTACATCATCATTGCCTGGCGCAAATCACCGGTAGGCTCCTTGATAAATGAGCCATTACGCATGCGTTGAATTGCATCATTGTAGAAATTTTTATCTGCTACAAGTTGCTCATCTGTTTTTGTCTGCCCTTTGGCTGCATCTGTTGGCAAAGTAAGGCCAAGATAGTCGTTGAATTCCTTACGCGCCATTGCAGTGTTTGCATTCATTCTGCCATAGATAAATTCAGCAAAATCGCTCGCATTTTTATTGCCGTCCGGAACAACGAAGTCGATAGATGCGCGGCCGATAAAGTTCGGATGCTCTGGATCCAGATAGGCCTGGCCCAGGGCACCTGCAAAGGCAACGGGCACAGCAGAAGAAATTATTGTTTTGCGAACGCTCGGTATAACAACGCCGGTATTATACTGCGTTGCTCTTGAAATGGAGGCTGCGGGCACCGATTTAGCGTCTTTGATGCCGTCGGTTATGCTTTGCGCAATTTGCAAAGCCTTGATTCCTATCCCGGTTCCGCCACTATCTGCGGGAGCGCTGGCCGCATCAAAAAACCTTTTATAAAAAGATCTTAAGACAGTTAGCTCGCGATCAGAGATCGGCCGATTGCTGAATAATCTTTCATTGATATCTTTTGGTGAAGCCGTGGTTGTTTTTGCATCCAGTCTAGCGTCACGTAATGGATAATCCGGATCTTTGCGGATTCTTTCCAGTTGCGTGAAGATCTGCTCAGTGTCCAAGCGTTTGTTGGCGTTAAATCCTGATTGCAGAGCTGCTACAAGGCTTCGTTGAGATGATTCAAGCGAATCTCCAATCTGCTTGGAAATATAACGTTCAAGCTCAGGCGATTTGACCTGTTCGCCATTTCGCAATGCATCGCTAATTTCATCGATAGTGCGAGGCGGTACGTTGGGATCAAGCGGCGTTGTATCGAGCATACCGGAGGCTCTGACATTCCTACGCAGATTACCCATTTCGGTCTGAACGTCGGCGACTTCCTTGGTAGTCGGCTTCAGTGTGTCGACAATATCGCGTACAAGGTTGGAAGTCGGATTATTTTCAGCGGCACGCGCTGCGGTATGGCTGCGACGGATAGCGTCGATATCTTCTTCACTTATTCTTCCATTAGGACCGCGCGAACCAGCTACGATATCACTGATGCTGCGCCCGGTGGCATGGGTCGCGTCAGGCTTAACGCGGCCAGTGATCCTTGCTGCCTCAATGTAATCATCCAGCTCGCTTCTAGCGCTATCTTTTCCGACAGCCGAGGTTCCAGGAGTAGCATCAAGTCTCTGACCTCCCGAAAGTTTGCCGGAAAGCTCATTGAATCGTCTCTCATAAACGGCACCACGAACTTTTTCCCAGTCCGCAGGATGGATATGAACTTCAGTTCCTGGTTTGTAAGATAAAAGCTGCTGAAGAACTTTATTTACATCATCTGGAGATGCGCGATCTGCAGCGATAAGGGGCTTGATCGGTGTTCCTTCGTTATCATAGTAAGATAAAATTTTGCCGTTGACGGATGTGGGATCTGCTTTCGAAGTAGGAGCAAGACCAATAGGTTCTCCCTTGGGTTCAATATCCCCAATAACGTTACCAGCTGCATCCAGTTTTTTCTTAGGAGTCATCGAAGAAAACAGGACTTCCGGGTTTTCCAGGTTGCCCAAAGCATCTACTCTGGCTTTACCGGGTGCGCCAAGATCTTTGATGTTGAATGCTCCGACCATGTCATCAAGTTTAGAAAACTTCTGAACCAGATCCTGCGAGCTGCCAGCTTCGAATAATTTATTAGCCGTGCTAAAGGCAGTTAAACGGTCAAAAGCAAAACCTCTGAATTTTTCGTGATCTTTCAGGGCTTCCATAGTGGCTGGTGAAGGCTGTCTGTTGCCACCAATAAATCCAGGATTTTGTTGAGGCGGATCTCTCGGGGGTTCGTCGCCGCCCGTACTGCCACGTGGTGGATCTTTCGGTGGTTCATTGCCGCCGCCGTGACCGCCGCCATGTGCGGCGGCTGGTTCTTCTCTTGGAACTTCTTCCCATTCCGCGTCAATAATATGCGGCTCTTCTGTTTTATGGGTGGCGGTTTTAACAGGAGTAATGTCGCGCGAGCCTGCGTTATGAGGCTGGGAAGGCTTCGGTTTTGCTGGTCCAGCACCGGCAGCCGCATGCGCATGCTGTGCTTCTTCCATACTTGCGAAGAACATTTCGGCTTCTTTGGCCGTTGTGTTGTCGTTGATCAGGCGTTTGAAGGCGAGGCCGGATTCGGCAAGGGTTGCGTTTGGATGATCTGCTCTGAACGCAGTCATGAATGCGCTGCGGAAACTGTTCAGGTCGGCTCTTTCTCCATTAGAGAGAGCCTTGGCGAATTCTTCCGGTTTGACGTGAAGGGCAGAGTCTTTAATTCTTGTCAGGAGTTTGCCGATAGGGCTGGCTTCTTCTGCCGCTTTGCCCATGGTCCCACCCAAATGGGAACCTAATTTCGCGCCTTTAACAATTTCATTGATATTGACCATATTAGCACACCTTCATTTATTCTTTTTTATTTGGTTCACAGTAACAGAAAATGACCGTGTTTACAAATATATTTGCGATAATTATTTTTCATTCTAATCCCAAAAAATTAAGAACAAATTAATAGTTCGGCCTTATCGTTATGTGAAAATAAGAATAATAAATTAGGGTGTAATTTGACGGATAAAAAGCCATCGACATTAAGTCTGTTTTTCAAGGATGTTGCCCAGAACACCCTCGCGAATCTGGCCATAACCAACCCTGCGCTGGGCGCGGGGCTTCTTCTTACAAATGGCGGCGGCAATAACAGCGTCCGCGATATTCCAAGAGATACAGCATGGGCCGTGGCATCCGCCGTCGATATCCTTTCAGGAAACTGGAATAAATGGGATCAGGGCGGCAGCGACAGAATTGCCGTCAAGATAGAGAAGGCATGGGATAAAACCGTCAAGCCTGCCGTAGGCCTGGGCCAGTTCGATATGAGAATGGCTGTGGGCTGGAAAGTCCCCGATCATATGAAAGTGAATGGAAAGGTTTATGACGGCACCGAGAAAAGCAGGGCCGAATTTAAAAAGGCGGGTGTCAATATTTCTGCCGATGGCACGATGGAAGATATTTCTGCCCTTTTTGTGAGACAAAAGAACGGCGCTACCGAAATCATCACGATGAAGGATAAGGCGGGCCGCTGGTCAAATATCGCGGGGCCTTATCTCGGTGTTCAGGCGGCGTTCCTGGTCGGATCCTTTTTTGTGAATCCTGAGACGGCGCTGAGTAAGGCGGGCGTATTGAGCAAAGGCTCTACTCTTGGAAAAGTATTTAATGCAGGTGTCAAAGTCCAGGGTACCATGGAAATGGTCGGCGGGCTTACCCCGCTGGCAAAAGGTTTCGCGGACGGAATCATCCTGACACCAAGAGCCATCGATAGTATCGGGCATATATTTTCAAATCCTGCGCAGATAGGCAGCGCGAATATGCGCGAGGATTTGGCGCAGGTACTGGGGAGTTATTCCCACAAGGAAGGGCCTTTCTCACAACAATATTATTTCCCATCCCTGAAGGATACTGAATCACCGCTTGCGCAGCTGGAGCAATTGTCCAGAGGCCGCCCCGAGGGCTATAAGCGGGACAACCCGTTCCAGTCTTTCCCGCTTTTGAAGCCGAGGGAAGAGATTCATATCAATAATCTCAAAGACGGTTTGAGGGGTAACAAGGAATTCATGTCCACGTTCCTGGGCATTGTCGATAAACATTATGCGGGTAAACCGATTACAAACGGGGAGTTGTATACTTTAAGGTTCGGGTTGAATGCTCTCTATGAGAATAATCTGCCGTTACCAGCCATAAATCCTGCGACGCTTAAGAAACAGGGTATAGATCCTGCGCAATATGTATCGCAAACATACAAGGCTTTGGATGATGCCATGTATGGCGAGTATGTCGATCATTACAAGAATAGCTGGGCGAAGACAAAGGGCTCTGCCGCGCAGCGCGATGCGAATGAGGCGAAACTATACGATTATTCACTGTCCAGCCGCGAAGATCCGCCTGCCGAATTCTCAAAAATACTTCACAAACCGATGGCAACCGCCGAAGATTTCAGAAAAGATTTCAAGGCGGTCATGCATCAGGAAGCTCAGACCGCGCAGCAGG
>JBEHYB010000075.1:0-11906 GCA_048498395.1 Pseudomonadota bacterium | reverse complement strand
ACTTCGACAAGCCAGCGACATTCTCGGTACTTGACGACTCTGCGGCGAACAAGATGAAGAAAAATGCGGTGTTCTATCCAGATCCGGGCGGCGGCGCGACATATTCTGACGCACCTGCTGAAGTCGTGACAACGGCTCCTGCGGCTTGGGTGTTCAACGGTAATAACGAAGTTGCTAATATTGGGACTTCAAGCGCGACTGCTGCTGCGACCGCGCCGACGGCCGATATCATTGCCTTCCTGAAAAACATGCAAAAATCGGTCTGTGACAAGATCCACTCCCAATTGGGTATGGGCGCTGTCGCGACGACACCGGCTTTCGCAGTCGATCTGAGCAACATGCAATCTTCGACAATCAACGCCTCGACAGGTGGTATCCTGGCGGCAACGGGTGTCAAAATCACCGGTACGGTGTTTGACGGCCAGCCACAGGGCTGTTTCTATAAAGATGCAACGGACGGCTATATCTACTATCACGTCCTTGTTGAAAGATAGGGCTTGATATTCTTTGGTTTCAAAGGCTCGGGGCATGCATGTCTCGGGCCTTTGTGTTATACTAAACAAATGATAGATAAAAATATGTCTAATTCTGTTCGTGCTATAAATGCTTCTGGTAGTGCTCTGATTTATATCCTGATCGCGATCGCGCTTCTGGCTGTATTGACGGCCTCTCTGATCGAGCCGGCAAGCCAGCAATCCCAGACGCAAAGCTCCACTAATCTGGTTTCGGATTTGCAAAGCCAGATCAGCCTGATTTCCTCCACAATTCAGGAATGCGTTCTGTCTTATCCGGATCAGGATTCCGAACTGACATCGACGCAGCAGAAAAATGCGCCGTACCCGATCAACCCGATGGATCCGTATTACACGACCCAGTCAGCAACGCCTGCGGTCGCGACCAGTAATGCGGCTTCGGGCATCAGATGTCCCGGTAATCCCGGCGGCACGGGACCGACAAACCAGAACCATGCGAAAATGTTTGGCGGGTCTTCGGGTAAATTCCTGCCGCCGGCGCCAAATCTTTTCGGCGACTGGGAATATTACAGCGGTGCCGATGGCGTATTTATTTTCATCTCGACGAATAAAACAGATTCTTACATTACATCCGCGCTCACGAAGCTGAATGCTAAATATTCAAAATGCGAAGCGGACTGGCAGGATGCAACTTCAGGTGCTGTTAATTTAAGTTCCGACACAATAGGTGGTGCTGCCGCCGTCAGGAAATGCGCAAGCGGTTATAAATGCTTCCGTTACTGGATTATCCAGAAGGCGACGGCAGTTAATGCTGATGCAGGATGTCCGGATTAGAAATTATTAAAACCTAAACCTAAAAAGTGGAGAAACTAAAATGAAAACTAACCAACTAACAAAAGCTACGCGAAGAGGGGAGCAGGGTAACGTTCTCTTCTTGATCCTGATCGCGGTGGCGCTGTTCGCGGCGTTGTCTTATGCGGTCACGCAGTCAACCCGTTCGGGCGGCGGCGATGCGACGAAAGAGAAAAGCCTTGTAAGTTCTGCGGCACTGACGCAGTACCCGGCTTCGATCAAGACAGCCATTGTCCGTATGACAGTGTCCAACGGTATCGATGTAAACTTCCTGGACTTCGACAAGCCGGCGACATTCTCGGTACTTGATGATTCTGCAGGGAACAAGATGAAGAAAAATGCGGTGTTCTATCCAGATCCGGGCGGCGGCGCGACTTACTCTGACGCACCTGCTGAAGTCGTGACAACGGCTCCTGCGGCTTGGGTATTTAACGCCAACAATGAAGTGGCTAACATCGGAACAACAAGTGCGACCGCTGCTGCGACCGCGCCGACGGCCGATGTTATCGCCTTCCTGAAAAACATGCAGAAATCGGTCTGTGACAAGATCCACTCCCAATTGGGTATGGGCGCTGTTGCGACGACACCTGCTTTCGCAGTTAACTTGACCAATATGCAATCATCGACGATCAGCGCCTCGACAGGTGGTATCCTGGCAACGACAGGTGTCAAGATCACCGGTACGGTATTTGACGGCCAGCCACAGGGCTGTTTCTATAAAGATGCAACGGACGGCTATATCTACTATCACGTCCTTGTTGAAAGATAGGATCCGATCCATATAATTTAAAAGCCCGGGGCATGACCCCGGGCTTTTTTATTAAACCTTCACCAGTCGCTTGATTTCTTTTCTGACGACTTCGAACTCGGTCAGGATATCCTCGACAAGTTTATCGGAGAGCGTGCCGGCTTCGGCTTTTTCCTGCACTTCGGCGGCGAGGTCGCCAAGCTTTGTCGCGCAGGCCGAGCGTGCCGCGCCTTTGAGCGAATGCGCTGCTTCCTTGACTTCGTGCAGGTCCTTGTCCTTCTGGCCTTTGGTCAGGCGCGCAAGAACCGGTCCCGTCATATCGATAAAGAAGCCGAGCATCTCTTTAGCAGAATCATCGAAAGCGCCCATCTGTTCGGCAATCGCCTGCATATCGATCGCCGATGAGGTAATGGCTGGAGCTTTAGTCGCCGCCTGTGCCAGTTGTTCCGGCGTTTCCTTGAGCAAGCCCCAGCGAATGAGTAGGCGTTTGAAATGCCCGAGCGAAACGGGTTTTAGCAGGCATTCGTCAAATCCGTGATCGAGATAAACTTGCCGTTGTGCCATCTGCACATCGGCGGTGAGGACGATCACCGGCATATGTTTTCCGGTTTCAGTTTCCTGTTCACGAATGGTTTTAACCAGTTCGTAGCCATCCATTTCCGGCATATGCAGGTCGGTGAACAGGATGCCGTATTTTCCGGTGGCGAGCGCTTCAAGCGCTTCACGGCCATTCATGACGAAGTCGGCTTCGGTGCCCAGCGTCTTGAGTTGGCGCTTGATGAGATCCTGTACGCTCTCGGTATCTTCGGCGATGAGGAGGCGCGTCGGGCCCGTAATCTCAAGTCGCGCAGCCTTGCTGGCGGCCTCGAATACATTCTGACCAAGCCCGAGACGGCTTGCCGGTTTTGCCAGATATTTGATGCCAAGGCTTTGCAGAGAATGTTGCAGGCCTGCGTCATCGCGAACCGTATACATGAATATCCCCATAAAAGGCCGTATATCCATGATCTCGCGAATAAGGTCGATGCCAAGCCCGTCGGGAAGACCCTGGTCGACGACCGCCACGTCGAAGGGGCGGCGTTTGACAAGTCGCAATGCGTCCTGATAGTTCGCGCAGCTCTCGACCGTCGCGCCCATCGAGCGCAACGAATTGACGATTTCCTTAGCTCCCTGCGGATGGTCCTCAACCGAGAGAACGGAGATACCGCTCAGGTCGGGCATTTCCAATGTCTGGGCATCTGTATTGATTTCTTCGGTCGGGATTTCAAACCAGAAGGTTGAGCCTTTGCCTTCCTCGCTGATAACACCGATCTCGCCATTCATGATTTCGATCAGTTTCTTCGAAATGGAGAGCCCGAGACCGGTGCCGCCGAATTTGCGGGCGGTTGAATTATCGGCCTGCGTAAAGCTGCTGAACAGTTTCTTCTGCACGCTCTCGCTCATACCGATACCGCTATCGATGATTTCAAAGCGCAGGTTCAGCCCCTTGTCGCGCGGCGGCAAGTGCTCGGTCTTGGTCGTGATATGGACGCGTACAAAACCTTCTTCGGTGAATTTAAGCGCATTGCCGATCAGGTTGATCAGGATCTGTCGCAGGCGTTTCGGATCGCCGACGATGACGAAAGGCACATCCTTATCGATATCATCGGTGAGGACGATGGGTCGCCCCTGTGCTTTGACGGAAAGGGCTTCGAGAACACCGCGCGTCAGGGTGCGGACAGGAACTTCGAACATGTCGAGTTCCATTTTCTCCGCATCCATTTTCGCCAGGTCCAGGATGTCGTCAAGGATTTCGAGCATGCCAATCGCAGCACCCTTGGCGACGGCCACCATGTCGAGGATATTCTGTGACGGTTTTTCAAGCGCGATCAGTTCAAGCAATCCAAAGACTGCCTGCATCGGCGTGCGCATTTCATGCGACATGGTCGCCAGGAAATTGGATTTGGATTCTGCCGCGGCATCAGCATCGGCGACAGCCTTCTCAAGGCTTTCGACCGCTTCCTTGATGGCTGAGATATTGTCGGCCCAGATCAGGACCGAATCGAGGCCTTTCCAGGTCACGCGCTGGAAGCCGAGCTTGAGCCATTGATCGTGCAGGTTGGCAACGAATGTCTCCGGCAGGATCTGGGAATTGACCGCCTTGTAAAGGTCCTTGCCCTGCCGGCCGGGCCAGATATCGGTCAGGCCGCCTTCGACGGGTTTGATTTTGGCGAGGTTTTCGAAGAAAGGGTTGGCATAGAGGACTTCAAGTTTCTGGCGGTCACGCGCGACGACGAGAATGCCCAGGGGGCAAAGATCAAGAAATTTCTGTTTCTGGGAAAAATCGCGCATCTATACCGGCTGAATAAATATTAACGGGGAACCTTGACTTGACGGGGCTAACCTAGCACAGATAAAGGGTAAAACGAATATCAAAGGTAGTAAATATGTCTTATAAAGTGGCTGTTGTCGGTGCAAGCGGGAATGTCGGGCGTGAAATGCTCGCGACGCTGCAGGAACGCAATTTTCCGGCGAGCGAAATCATTCCTCTCGCATCCTCCCGTTCAAAGGGTAAAACCGTTGCCTATGGCGATAAGGACATAGAAATTCAGGATCTGGCTACCTTCGATTTTAACGGTGTCGATATCGTGCTGTCCTCGGCCGGTGCCAAGACCTCCGTCGAATTCGCGCCGCGCGCGGCTGCTGCCGGTGCTGTCATTATCGACAATACCAGTCATTTCCGTATGGACCCCGATGTGCCATTGGTCGTGCCGGAAGTGAATGCGCACGCTATCGCCGATTATAAAAAGAAGAACATCATCGCCAATCCAAACTGTTCGACGATCCAGATGGTTGTCGCGCTCAAGCCTCTGCATGAATTCGCGAAGATCAAACGTGTTGTTGTTTCCACCTACCAATCCGTTTCGGGCGGCGGCAAGGAAGCGATGGATGAGCTGTTCAACCAGACGCGCAGCATCTATATGAACTCAAATCAGGCCCCTGACGTTTTCAAAAAACAGATTGCGTTTAACGTCATTCCGCAGATCGATATCTTTATGGATGACCGTATGACCAAGGAAGAATGGAAGATGGTCGCGGAGACCAAAAAAATTCTAGATCCTAAAATCAAGGTTTGCGCCAACTGCGTCCGCGTGCCTGTATTTATTGGGCATTCCGAGATGGTCAATGTCGAATTCGAATCTGAAATCTCGGTCGAAGACGCACGCAAAGTGCTGCAAAAAGCCAAGGGCGTGACGCTGATCGACCTGGAAAGCGAAATGGAATATGTGACACCTGTTGAAATTCAGGGCGAAGACGATGTCTTTATCAGCCGTCTGCGTGAAGACCCGAGCGTTGAGCATGGTCTGAATTTCTGGTGCGTATCGGACAATCTTCGCAAAGGGGCCGCGTTGAACGCAGTTCAGATCGCCGAGATCCTTGTAAAGGATTACCTCAAGAAGTGATCCTGATTAGCTAAGGTCGTTCAGCGTTTCAAGAACCAGAAGATCTGAAAATTCGTCATAGACATCGCCGTTTGAGGCTTCCGATGTCGCGCTGTTTGGCGCGATTGTCATCGTCGGCATCAGGCTCAAACTGACAGTCACGGCAATCACCAGTGCGGCGGCAACCGAGATCGCGCGGCGAAAGCGGTTTGAATTCTCGTTGGCTGCAATTCTTGCCTGCGGCTGTGCGACGGCTTTCTCAATCATGGCGTTGAGTTTGGCTGCGGCAAGCGGTTCTATATCGTCTTCCGGTATATCAAATAATTTAGTGATATCCATGGTCGTTCTCCTTCAGTGTATCCGGGGCTATTTCTCCCAGAGTTTTGATGCCGCGGGCAACGAGGTGTTCGACCGCTTTTTCCGTTGTCGAAAGCGCCTTGGCCACTTCTGACCGTTTCTGCTCCTGGAAGTAGGTGAGCAGGATGGCTTCTTTCTGGCGCTCGGGAAGTTGCTCCAGCATCTTCAGTAAAATCTTGCGTTTCTCTTTTTCGAAAATCTTGACCGTTGTTGTTTCCTCAACGTGCAATGTTTCCGGTATTTCTACAGTAATGACTTTTCTGCGGTGCAGGTCCATGCAGCTTGAGTAGGTCAATCTGCTGACATAGGCTGATACCGAGCCTCTGGTTTCCCATTTCGGGGCGTTCTGCCAGAGCTTGATCAGTACGGTCTGCGACACGTCTTCCGCCGCTGCGCGATCTCCGCCCAATAGGCGTACGCTCATCGCGAAAATTCTTTGGCCCAAGGCCTGGGCAAGTTGACGAAAGGCGGTTTGATCGCCTTTCGCAACTTTGTCCATTAGATCATTCAGGTTGATCTGGTCTTTCATTTATTTATCGACCAATCCTTATTTAGTCTCTGGTTTATCAGCCGGAGGTGGACCACCTTCAGGAGGTGCGCCTTCAGGAGGAGGTCCGCCTGCAGGTCCGCCGCCTTCCTTGTGCTCTTTCCAGCGTTTCTTCATTTCTTCACGGCCTTTTTCCATTTCGTCTTTGGAAAGTTTGCCGTCTTTATTGGCATCGAGATGTTCGAACATCTCGTCGATGCGTTTCTGATGAGCAGCCAGCATTTCATCCTTGGTGATGAAGCCGTCTTTGTTCGCATCGGCATCTTCAAAACGGTCATGAGGCGGTTTCTTGGCCGGAGGGGCTTTCTGGTCTTCGGCAAAGGCAGCGCCTCCGCCAAGGATCAAACCTGCCGCAACCAAGGGAGCTAAAAATTTGTTCATAACTAGTCCTTTGTTAGCTTGATGTTGTTAAAGATATAACGCATATACGGCGATTATACCCCCTCGCTCCTAGAATTATTATTTTCTCGTTTAATTACAATAGGTTAAATGGTTTTGACCTCTATAAAAATCGCTCTAAATTACTTGCCAGGATGGAAAATCATATGAAAAGACGCGATTTATTGAAATTCATGGCCTTTACCGGGGCTTTATCCATCATAACATCCAAAAGCTTAATATCCGCCGCTTTGGCCGCCGATAAGGTATTTCCGGTGAATCTGACCGAGGAAGAATGGCGCAAGAAACTGACCCCGGCGGCTTTTAACGTTCTCCGCAAAGAAGGAACCGAACCTGCTTTTACCTCGCCTCTGAATGACGAACATAGAAACGGCATCTTCCATTGCGCGGGCTGCGATACGGCGCTGTTTTCATCGGATGCCAAATTCGACAGCGGCACCGGCTGGCCATCCTTTTTCAAGCCCCTGAACGACAAGGCGGTTGAAACCACGACCGATTACAAACTTCTCTATCCGCGTGTGGAAGTTCACTGCGCGACCTGTGGCGGTCATCTCGGACATGTATTCGATGACGGCCCGAAACCCACCGGCAAACGCTATTGCATAAACGGCGTTGCCATGCGTTTTGAACCGCAAAAAGCCTGATCTGTGCTGGAAATTCTCCTATAATCTCTTATAACTGGTGGGCGATTGACAGGAGAGACGCGCGTGACTGCTACTGATGACAAAAAGATACTGGTAACCGGAGCCGCCGGATTTATCGGCTTTCACGTGACGTTGCAATTGTTGCAGCAGGGTTATCAGGTCGTCGGCATCGACAATCTGAACAGCTATTACGATCCGGCTCTCAAGAAAGATCGTCTGCAGCAACTCGAGAATTTCAAGGACTTCACTTTCAGGCGCGTCGATATTTCCGACAAGGCGGAAATGGAGAAATTGTGGAGCGAGCAGGGGCCTTTCCGCAAGGTCATTCATTTGGCTGCACAGGCCGGCGTTCGTTATTCGCTCGTCAATCCGTACGAATATATCACCAGCAACTGCATGGGGCATCTGACCGTTCTCGAGATGTGCCGCCACACGGAAAATTTCGAACATCTCGTTTATGCAAGTTCATCCTCCGTCTACGGTCACAACGAAAAACTTCCCTACGCCGTCGAGGATGCTGTCAACCAGCCTGTCTCTCTTTACGCCGCGACCAAGCGCAGTGATGAATTGATGAGCGAGGCTTACGGCCATCTTTATAAAATTCCGCAGACGGGCCTGCGGTTCTTCACGGTCTACGGCCCGTGGGGGCGTCCCGATATGGCTCCGTTTATTTTCACGAAATCAATCATCGAGGGCATAAAGCTTAAAGTATTCAATCACGGCAAGATGAAGCGCGACTTTACTTATATCGACGATATCGTGTCCGGTGTCATCGCAACGCTTGGGAAGCCGCCGGGCACCGACAAACCGCACCGTATTCTCAATATCGGCAATACGAAGAGCGAAAATCTGATGGACTTCATTCGCACGGTCGAAACAGCCGTCGGCAAAAAGGCCGAGCTTGAGATGCTGGATATGCAGCCGGGCGACGTGAAAGAAACCTTTGCCGATATCTCGGAGACCACCAATATCACCGGATTCAAACCGACGACTTCGATCGATATCGGGATTCCGAAATTCGTCGAATGGTATAAATCCTACTACAAGGTCTGAGTGATCAGGTTTTCCCAGATCGACGCGATATGATCCGGTTGGAATTTCTGAACGCTTAACGGACCCTGACGACCCAGTTCCTGTCGCAAACTATCCGAAACCATCAGTTTCTCCAGTGCAGCCGCGAAACCTTCTGTGCGGTTTTCCGCTTTTACCAGCAAGCCGTTCTGCCCGTCGATAATGATCTCATTGGTGCCCGGGCAATCTTTGAAACCGACGGCGGGCAGGCTCGCGGACAAAGCTTCGGCGGTGACAAGGCCGAAACTTTCATAGCTCGAGGGAATCGCAAATATTTCCGCGCGTGCATATTCTTCTTCAATGTTTTTGTTCAGGCCCGGCAGCGCGATCTTGTGCTGCAGGTTCAGTTTTTCAATCTGCTCCTCGAGATCTTTCCTCAAGGGGCCTTCGCCCACGATCCGGAGCAGCCAGTCCGGATAGCGCGGCGACAAAAGCGCGAAAGCGTCGATCAGCGTCTTCTGGTCTTTTTGTGGATCAAGTCTTCCGACATTGAGAATTATTTTCTGCTTTTGAATATTGCCGGGTGCGACATAGGTGCTCACCGGATTAGGCACGACATACATTCTCTTGCGCAGGATACGCGGATAAAGCTGGCGCACAGGTTCAGACAGGACGGTAATGGTGCGGGCGAAAAAGCCGCTGATGATCAGCGAGAAATACTCAAGCTTGCGTTCTTTATAGTATTGAGGAACGATATGTTCGCTGGCGATTACCGGTGTGCCGCTGCCGATCAATGCATAGGCGAGTGGAACGAAGATGCTGTGCATGAAACCGATCACGATATCCGGCTTTTCTTCGTGAACGATTTTGCGCAACTGGAACATGCGAGAGAATATTTCCGGCAAAGTAGATTTATGTTTCGGATCCGCCTTGCCGAGCACCTTGCGTTTGACGATGGAGCCAAGCGGATAGAAAGGCTCGTCAAGTCTGTGATCGAAGCTTACGATCGTCACGTCATGTCCGCGTTCGGCGAGTTTCGAGGCGACGACGCAGAGCACACGTTCCGCACCGCCTGAAACACCGTTCAGGGCTTTAATGGTAAAAAATATTTTCATTCCCCGGCAGCCTGCTTTAAAAGGCGCTCCCAGTTGCCGAGTATAAGGGAAGGCGCGTAAGGGGTAATGCTTTGAATGGCATTTTCCGCCATTTCATCCCGAAGTTTTTTGTCCGCCATCAGGCTTTGCAGGGCATCGGCCAGCGAGCCCGGATCGCCGTTGCCGGAGGCCAAAATCCCGTTTTTGCCGCTCTGTATAAGCTCATTGACCCCGTCGCATTCCGCAAACCCGATGCCGGGCAGTCCATTGGCCAGCGCTTCGGCCAGCGCGTTCGGGAAACCTTCCCACCGGGACGGGAGACAGAAAAGAGACGCGCTCTGGTAATAGGTCGTCATATCCTGCGTCGCGCTGTGCAGGAAAATGTTTTTTGAAAGATTGAGCGATTTGATCTGGGTCAGGAGTTTGGTCCTGTCGGCACCATCGCCGACAATGACCATCGTCCAGTCCGGGAACTGTGCGGCGATCTTTGAGAAGGCTTTGACCAGCACGGCAAAGTTTTTTTGATACTCAAGCCGCCCGATGGCAAGGATGACATTCTTCCGTTCGATATCGGAGCGCATGACCGGAAAGATCGGGTTTGGAATGGTAACGATTTTCGTTCTGACCTGCGCCGGGTAGTAGCGCTTGAAATTCTCGCATTGCACGGTCACATATCTGGCAAAGCGGAAAGAATTCAGCGCGAGAAATTTCTTGAGCAACGGCATATAGTGAAAACGCGAGGGCGAATTGCGCTCGGCGGCAATCACCGGCACGTTGAGGCCGATAGCGGCAAGCCGTGCGCTCAGGAAAGACGCTTCCTGAAAGGCCAGAATGACATCTGGCTGGCCCTGTTTGATCAGTCTTCTGATCGCAAATATACGCTTGAGGCGCATGCCCCAGCTGGCGGAACGCGCCGCGTCACCAAGACCAAGCTTATGCCATGAAATTTTCGGGTCCAGTTTATAGAACGAGACAGCATCTTCTTTGTCGAGCGTCACGAAATCAATTTCGTGTCCACGCGCGATCAGGTCGTTCATGATCAGGCTCGACATGCGCTCGACACCGCCTGCGGTATTGTGGATGGCGCGATAGGCGACGAGAATTTTCATGCAGCCATCTTCCGTTCATGGCGAAGGCGTTTCGGACCGGTGTCCAGAAGATGTGTCGATGTCTTGATCGGGTATTTCACCAGCAGGTATGCAAGCGTCAACAGGAAGTGCGCATATTGTTTTGTGAAATGATAGTAGCGCATTTTCGGCCAGTTGCGCGCGTAATCATACATGCCGACCGATTTCAGGAAATCCTTATGTTTCTCCGCGAGCTGCAGTTCGGCATCGAGATTTTTCCTGTGGCTCTTGTCATTTCCGGTCGTCGCGTGCTGCGTAAACAATGTCTCCGGGCAGCCGATAAAACTCGCACCCATCAATGACAGGCGGATCGTCAGGTCGAGATCTTCGACGCGTCTGAAGTTTTTGTCAAAACCGCCTGCCTGTTTGAGAGTACTGGTTCTTGCCATCAGCGAACAGGTCGGCGTTCCCGACCCGTAAAACCAATTCGCGCGGCGGCCGTAGAAAAGAATACTCTCGGCCATGCCGGGCCCCTGCGGAACGACAGCTTGAGAACCGATCGCCGGCAGTTCCTTTTTATAGCCATTCGGATAATTGCGCACGCCCGAGGCATAGCAAGCGACAAGCGTCTGCCCGGTTTCGCGTTCGTATGAGGTAATGCGCCTGTACTGCGTCTCGATGCGTGCGGGAAGGCTTTTATCATCATCATCGAAGAAGGCAATAAATTCGCCCTTGGCTTCGTTCAGCAATACATCCCGCGTGCCGCCGGGGCCGAGATTGACCTCATTGACGATCAGGCGTGCGTTGGCGCGGCCCTCGATTTTCTTCGTGATGACTTCTCGCGAACTATCGGTCGAGCTGTCATCCGCTATCAGAATTTCGGTGTTCGGCCAGTTCTGCGCAAACGCGCTATCGATGGCGCGACCGATAAAATCCTGCGCGTTAAAGCAGGTGATTGCGATCGTGATTTTCGGTGCGTTTTCGTTCATGCTGCGCTCCGGTGAAATTGTTTGGAGCGCAGATTGAAACTGATATTCGGCATGGCCCAGCTCAGCCGTTGCAGCATCAGTAATGGATGGGCGAGGGCAAGCGTGGCTATCTTGCGCAGGAACGATACCGTCCGGCCGTTCAGGAAATCATATTTGAGGTCGAGCCATTTCAGCGCGAAATCCGTTTTACCTTTGCCAAGCTCGCCCTCATATTTCGTGTAAATCTGTTCGTGGTATCTGCGCTCGTCGTTGAGCGTCTTCTCGCTCGATTTCGTCATCTTCTGCGTGACAAGCGGTTCCGCG
>JBEHYB010000074.1:0-12134 GCA_048498395.1 Pseudomonadota bacterium | reverse complement strand
GCGGCCCCCGCGCACTTCCATCAGCTGGCTGTGGCAAACCCCGGCAAAGCGGATTTTGACCAGAACCTGCCCGCGGGCGAGCTCAGGTATCTGAATCCCTTCAATTATCTGGACATCTTTTCCTGTTTCGACGAGGACGGCGGCTTTGAATGTATGGGGTATTTTCATAGTTTGACAAACTAACGACAGGGCCTCGCCTCTTCAAGGGGTTAATTGCAAACAAATGTTGCGATAATGACGGCTTAGTGCCATAAAACCCCTGAATTTTACCATTTCCAGACTTATTATAAGGATAACCATGAAAATCCTCGTTACAGGCGCTTGCGGCTATAAAGGTACCGTTCTCGTTCCCAAACTTCTCGCCAGGGGATATGAGGTCGTGGCTTTCGATACCCAGTGGTTTGGCAATTTCCTGCAGGACCATCCAAAGCTGACTGTCGTCAAGGGCGATGTCATCCAGACCGAAACCATTCCTTTGGACGGTATCGACGCGATCATCCACCTTGCCTCTATCGCGAACGATCCGACGAGCGATCTCAATCCGAAACTCACATGGGAGACAAGCTGTCTTGCCACGATGATGCTCGCCGATAAGGCAAAGCGTAAAGGCATCAAACATTTTATCTATGCGTCATCCGGCAGCGTCTATGGCGTTAAGGAAGAAGAACAGGTCACCGAAGATCTCGAACTTCTGCCACTCACCGAATACAACAAAACCAAAATGGTCGGCGAACGCGTCATGCTGTCTTATAAAGACGACATGGTCGTGCAGATCGTGCGTCCGGCAACTGTCTGCGGCCTCTCGCCGAGAATGCGCCTTGACGTGTCGGTCAATCTTTTGACGATGGCGGCATTGACCAAAGGCAAAATCACCGTGTTCGGCGGCGACCAGGTGCGCCCGAACATCCATATCCAGGACATCACCGACGTTTATATCTTCCTGCTCGAAAACCCGCAGCACACGGGCGTTTACAACGCGGGCTTTGAGAACATCTCGATCCGCGACATCGCCGAGCGTGTCGCCAACAAGCTTGAAGCGCCACTTGAAATCACGCCGTCATCTGATCCGCGCTCTTACCGCGTCAATTCGGACCGCCTGCTCGCGACCGGCTTCAAGCCTAAATACACGGTCGACAACGCGATCGATGAAATCATCGTCGCTTACCAGCGCGGCGAACTCAAGGACGAGCCGCGTTTCCACAATCTCAAATGGATGATCGAGAAAAATCTTTCAGGAAACGCAAAATAATGACGACTTCAAAATCTTTCCAGCCGATCATCGATCTTTACAACAAGGATATCGTCAGAACGCTCGAAGCTTTTGACTGGACACCGGTGCACGCCCTCGCCGACGAATTCCTCGATTGCTGGAAAAACGGCAGACAGGTTTTCTTCTGCGGCAATGGCGGCAGCGCAGCCAATGCCATCCATATGGCGAATGATTTCCTCTACGGGATTTCAAAGACGCTCGGCTCGGGGCTGAAATGCCACGCGCTGCCGGCGAATTCGGCGGTCGTCACCTGCCTCGCCAATGACGAAGGCTATGAGAATGTTTTCGGCCACCAGCTTGCCGTCATGGCAAACCCGGGCGATGTACTGGTCGTCCTCTCAGGCAGCGGCAATTCACCGAACATCCTGCAGGCGCTTAAAATCGCCAAAGACAAAGGCATGAAGAGCTTCGGCATTCTCGGCTACACCGGCGGCAAAGCCAAAGCCCTCGTCGACACCGCGATCCATTTCGCAATCGACGACATGGAAATCAGCGAAGATCTGCAAATGATCGTCGCGCATATGGTGAAGAGGCATTTGTGGAATCAAAGAGAATCCGTGTTACCTGAAACGGCCACGACAGTGACGCATCTCAAAACCGCATGAAAATTCTGATCGTTGGCATTGACTCAACTATAGGTCGGTCGGTTGCCAACGCTTTATCGGCCAAAGGCCATACTGTCATCGGAACCTCGCGCCGCGAAAGCGAACAACATCTTCAATTCGATTTAAATCAGAACGCGTCACAGTGGCCTGACTTCCCGGATGATCTCGATGCCGCCTTTATCGCCGCCGCGATCACAAGCCAGAGCATCTGCGCCGAAAACCCTATCCTCGCGCGCTTCGTCAATGTGGACCAGACGTTGCGTCTCGCCGAATTTCTTACATCAAAAGGCATTCATGTCATCTACCCGTCGACGAATATCGTCCTCGCCTGCGACATGCCGCTTCAACCCGTTGACGCGCCCCTGGCCCCGATCGGTGTTTACGCAAGAATGAAAGCCGATGTTGAAACCGCGTTGCACGGCAACGCCCGCGCTACAATCGCGCGTCTGCCTAAAATTCTGGATGGGAATAGTGGAATTCTCTCAACATGGCGCACGAAACTGGCCCAAGGCGAGACGATAGAAGCCTTCACCAATCTGATTGTATCTCCCGTATCCTTAGGCTACGCGGCTACTTTCATTACCACCTTGCTGGAGAAAAAACCTAACGGCGTATGGCAGATTTCCGGCGACCGTGAAATCTCCTATTACGATCTTGCGGTTGCGCTGGCAAAATATATGGGCGTTCCAACTTCCAAAAACCCTGTTATTCCGACCCGGATGCCGGAATCGGCGATTGCCGCCCCGCTTCATCCCGGCATGGACACCAGCCTGACAAAAGATGTTCTGGGAATGCCGTCCCAAACGCTTCACGCCCTGCTGGAAGACGCTCATATCAACGCTTAAACGCTTGTACGGGCACAGCCCCTTTGATATGGTTTTTTCGATTTAACCAGGGGCTCCCATGATATCGCTAATTAAAGATTTTTCTTCTCTCTTCACGATCGAACTTCCAGCTTCTTTCAGCCGGAAACGCCTAATCGCGAATTTCGTGGTTCTGTATGGCTTGTCTTTAAAAGACAAACTTCTCGGTACATCGTCACTGGCTTCTGCCGGACGTACGGATGTTAAAATCGAAAGCCATGTGTGGAAAAGTTTTAATCACATCATTGCGATGTATATAAAATATCTGTCCCCTAAATATCTGCTTAGCACCTATGTCATTCGCGGCGCGGCGAGCGGCTGGCATTCAAAAGAATATGTTCAGTTCCTGAAAGATAACTTCACTGAGAAACATACATCCATCATCTCGCCAAAAGCCTCTGAAAAGGTCAATCAGGTCGCCAAGATCATTTCTTCCGAATTCCAGCTTGATTACGATGCGCTCAACCGCTGGCTCATGACTTATCAGTTCGGCCTGCCGCACTTTAATGAAGACAAGCAATATCTGGCGGACCAGCTCGAAAACACTCTGATCGTCGAACTTGGCGCAGGCGTTGGCGCGAACGCGGCCGTGCATGCCTCGATGTCGAAACAAGGCGTATTCATCTTCGATATTCCGCCAATGCTCGAAGTCCAGCGCGTCGTGCATGCCAAGGTTCGCGAACATATGCAGCTTTCGAATATCGCCTATTATGATGATCCGCAAAAACTCATGGCGGATACGGCGGGCAAAAAATATATCGTCGTTTCTTACTGGGCCTTTACGGAATTTCCTGAGAATTTGCGCGTCACGCTCGACCCTCTGCTTGAAGGCGCGGAATTCTGCCTCTTCGCCTGCAACTCGAAATTCGAAGGTGTCGATAATCTCGTTTACTTCAACGAAGCCGTCAGCCGCCTTAAAGGAAAATCCGCAATTTCAAAACCTATCGACTGGAATCCGTACAAAAAGCACAGCTATGTAATGGTCAAATAGGATTATGAATGAAGATTTTTTCAAGTCACTGGACCGGCTTTTATCCGCACCGCCTAATTTTCTAAACCTGACTTATGAAGACAGGATTAAACGCCTGTTCGACGATCTGATCCATCTTAGACGTTCGCCGGTGCGGACTTTCGTGAGTCTTTTCCGCCTCTCCGCCTTCTACGCTATCGGACTCTTGTTATCACCTGTTTTTCTGGTTCTGAAATTACTGGGCTACCGGTTTGTAAATATCGATCTCAGCCAGATCGGATCGATCATCTATCTCGATCTCCTGCTGCGTGAAGATGCCATCACCAGGAAAACGCCAAAACATAAAATGATTGCCCTGGCCTCATGGTACACAGACTGCAATATTTATATGCTGGATCTGTATAAAGACCGCGTGACTTATATACGCAATATCTTTGCAAAATTCCTTCTGGCCCCGTTCTTCATGTCGCGAGTTTTCAAGGATAATTCCTTCCGTTATGACCTCTCTATTTCCAAAGTGACCGTGTCACATGATATCTGGAAACGCTATATGGAGATGTATGGCGCACACATGGCGCAGTTCCCGCCTCAGGATATTCCGATCGCTGAGAAGCTTCTTGAAAAACATTTACCTGCCGGCATGAAATTTGTCGCGCTGCATGTACGCGAAAGCGGATTTTATGACGATATGGAACGCATATCCAGAAACGCCGATATCAACGACTACAAACCCGCCATCAAATATATGATCTCGCAGGGCTATGCCGTCGTGCGTCTGGGCAACGAGAAAATGGGCAATATAGACAAACTCATCGAAGAATGCGGCCCACTTTTATTTGACTACGCCCATTCGGATATCAGATCCGAGATGATGGATTGCTTTTTGATGTCGCAATGCGCGTTCTTTATCGGCATGGCCTCCGGCCCGGCAAGCCTTCCTGTCGTGTTCGGCGCAAACAGCTGCAACATCAACTGGTGGAATGCCTATACGGGGCCGAATTTCATCGAAGGCGACCTCACTTCATTCAAGAAATTCCGCTACAAGGAAAATAATAAACTCGTTCCATTCGACGCATTGTTTCGCCCGCCTTTCTCGTTAAATCCAACGATCGGAATTCTGGCCGAGCATGGCGCTTACTATGTGAATAATACGGAACAGGAAATCCTCGATACGGTGAAAGAATTTATCGAGCGCCCCTATGGCGAGGCTTCCGAGATACAGAAGATCGCGCAAGCCAAGATCCTGCCTGCCAACTACGCTTACGGTGCCGTTGGCTATTTCTCACATACTATTCTGGAAGAATATTTTCAGGCCGCCTGACGCGATTTCAGGCCGAATTTTTTCTCGACATATTCGTCGGGTAGAAACAGCGTGAATTCAAAACTGATGCGTGTATTCGTGCCGCCGACAAGGCCGCCATGCAACAACTTGTCATTGAAGATAATGAAATCGCCCGGTTTTGAGTTGAAGGCCGAGATTTCGAGGTCATGCGCATGCTCGTCGAAGACGGGCTTCGCGAAACCATTCCGGACTTCGGATGTATAAGGATAATCCTTGGTGTGCGAATTAGAAACGTATCTGAATCCGTTCGCGCCGGCTTCGTTCCACAACGAGAACCAGAATTTCACACGCTGATGGTTCGGCGGTGTCGTGCCATGGCCAAGATCCCAGAACCATGTATCCGCGTGCAGCGGCCCCACGTCATGGAACGGTTTCGGGCGCACCAGCCGCCAGTAAATCTCCGGATAGCCAACGTCTTCTTCATCAGATATCAGCACTTCGCCGACTTCCCTTGAAAGATCGCTGAAGAACTGGCCCTTCATGAACTCGGCCAATTCTTCCTTGTTCAGGATGCGGTTATGCTTGCCCCACAGATTAGCGTGGTCCACATGCTCGGAAATTTCATGGTATTTGAAAATAGGTTTTTCCAGCAGGGCAGGATCGGTAACCTTGCCGGTGTCTTTCAATACGTTGCGGTAATGCTTCTCGATAATGCTTCTGAATAACTGCAGGTCTGCTTCTGAAAGGGAACTCGTGGAATACCCATTTCCCAAAAACACATCGCGAAACTTATCTTCAAATTCCATAGCCGCTTCCTTTATTGTGGTTTCCAGCACTCTCATATGATCCTGAGTATTTGTCAATCTAAAGTACTTTTATGGCAAATCAAGCTTTTTCGCGGCCACTTCCCCCAGCACCAGCGACGAAGTCACGCCCGGGGATTCGATGCCTAACATGGCGACGATACCTTTCGCGCCGTGCTCGGCCTCGCCCCAGACGCGGAAATCCTCGTCCGGCTCGCCGGGCCCGCAGATTTTGGGGCGGATGCCTGAATAGGATGGCTGGAGATTTTCGGCTTTACAGCCGGGCCAGTATCTTTGAACGGCGGTTGCGAACTGCGCGCGTTTTTCTTCGCCGACATGATAGTCCTCGGTCTTGACCCATTCCACGTCCGGCCCAAAGCGGCCGCGCCCGCCCATATCGAGCGTGTAGTGAACGCCAAGACCTCCCGCGACCGGCACGGGATAGACCAGCGTTGAAAATGGCGTTTTGCCGGTGAGCGAGAAATAACTGCCCTTGCACAGGTGGCCTTTGGGAATATTTTTCAGCCCCAGCATCTTTGAGATTTTCGATGTCGACAGACCTGCGGCAATAACCAGCCTGCGCGCGACGATCTCAAATGATTCATCGCCCCCCAGTTGCAGCAAAGCCCCTTCCTCCACCGCGCGGCCGCCGGTTACTGGCGTGCGCGGCACCAGCATGGCCCCGTGCGATTCCGCCTCGCCGAGATAGGCGAGCATCAAGGCATGCGTGTCGATGATGCCGGTCGACGGCGACCACAGCGCGGCCGTACAATTCAGTTCCGGCTCCATGGCGAGCGCTTCGGCTTTCGATATCCATTTCAGATCATTCACGCCGTTGGCGATCGCCTTCTGTTCTATTTTCGCGAGCGTTTCTTCTTCCGCCGCCGACGTCGCGACGATCAGCTTGCCGGTCATCTTATACGGCACGCCGCGCGCTTCGGCATACTGGCGCAACAGCCTGTTGCCCTCGACGCAAGCCTTAGCCTTCAGGCTTCCCGCCGGGTAGTAAATCCCGGCATGGATGACTTCGCTGTTTCTCGACGAGATCCCCATACCGATGGCGTTTTCGGCTTCCAGGATCAGGACTTCGCGGCCGGCCCTGGCCAGCTCCAGCGCGCAGCTCAAGCCGATAATCCCCGCCCCGATCACAACCGTGTCTATCTGCTTCAAAAAACGCTCCTTAAATGCCTATATAACCCGTCATATCAGATATTTATATTGTGGCAAATCCTCAATAAATATAGAACTATTGGCGCAAAAGAGGCGCTTTAGATGACCCCGCTCAAAGACCATGAAAAACACAGCCTGACCGCCGACCTGCGCAGCCTGTTTCACGCCATCAGCAAAAAACGCAAATTGCAGCTTGCCGGGCTTTTCGTTCTGCAAATCGTCAGTGCGCTCTCTGAAATGGCGAGCCTTGGCGCGGTCGTGCCTTTTCTCTCGGCGCTCACCAACACATCCGCCCTGATGCAGAATAAATATCTCGCGCCCGTTTTGAAATACGCGAACATCACAGAACCCAACCACCTGGTGATGATCATGGCGGTGCTGTTCGCGACAACGATCGTTCTCGCCAATATTTTCCGCTTCGCCTGCCTGCGCTATGAAACCTATTTAAGCGCGTCGATCGGCAGCGATCTCGGCCACCAGCTTTTCAAGAAAATCCTCTACCAGCCCTATTCCTATTTCCTGAGCAACAACAGCAGCAAGCTGGTCTCGAAAATCACTTCCGATCTCGCCGGCACGCTCGGAGCCATTCAATCGATCCTTGCGATTACCACCCAGACATTGCTCGCCCTCGCCATCGTCGTCGGATTGCTGATTTATAACGCGCCGGTCGCTATTGTGATGTCGGCGATCACCATCTGCGCCTTTACCTTCATTATGATGATCGTGCGCAAACGCCTGAGCCATAACAGCGAAATCATTTCCGACAGCTACCGCAACATCATCAAGACATTGCAGGAAAGCTTCGGCGGCATCCGCCATATCGCGCTCGGCCACACACAGGATGTCTTTATCCGGAAATTTGAATCCGCCGATACGCCTTACCGGTTGAAATCATCGAACAACCTGCTGATCCGCCAGGCCCCACGGTTCTTTATTGAATCGGTCGGCGTGATGATGATCTCCGGCCTGACGATTTTCTTCGTCGTACAGCGCGGCAATATCACGAGCGTCGTGCCATTGATGGGCTTTCTGGCTCTGGCATGTCTGCGCCTCCTGCCTGCGACACAGCAGGTCTATGCAGCGCTCGGCGCGCTCTTCGCCGTCAAGGTGCCATTGAACCGCACGATGGACGTGCTGTCCCAACCGATCAACCCGATGGCGCTGATTCCGACCCAGCCCGCGCTGCACCTGCAGGACAGCCTGAAACTCGAGAATATTTATTTCCGTTACCAGACGGCAGAGAATGAAACACCGGCCGAGAACTGGACGCTCAACAATATAAATCTCACGATCAAGGCCAAGAGCACCGTCGCCTTTGTCGGCACGACGGGCAGCGGCAAGAGCACGCTCGCCGATCTTATTCTCGGGCTCATGACACCGCAGAAAGGCCATATCACCGTCGACGGAATGCCGCTCGAAGGCAAGAATATCCTCGCGTGGCAACAGGGCATTTCGCACGTGCCCCAGCATATCTTCCTGATGGATTGCAGCATCGCCGAGAATATCGCCTTCGGCATCAAACTCGAAGATATCGATATGGCGAAAGTCGAACAGGCCGCACGCCACGCGAAAATCGACCAGTTCATCAATACCCTGCCCGGCAAATATACCCAGACGGTCGGCGAACGCGGGGTCCGTTTAAGCGGCGGACAGTTGCAACGCATCGGCATCGCCCGCGCGCTTTATCACAACCCGTCGCTGATCCTCTTTGACGAAGCGACCAGCGCGCTCGACAATAAAACCGAACAGGAAGTCATGGCCTCGATCGAAGGACTGAGCCGCGAGTTTACGATCATCCTGATCGCGCACCGCCTGTCGACCGTGCGCAAGGCCGATACTATTTTTGTTTTCGATCATGGAAATCTCGTGGCACAGGGCAGCTATAACGAACTTCTCGCGACTTCGCCGCATTTCAACAAGATGATCATGGAAAGCGAAGCCAGTCAGGCTGCCTAGAAAATAGACTTTGCCGTCGGGCTTAATTGCGACCAGTCGGGGCTTGCATCGTTCTTCTGCAAAATCTCTGTAAATGTGCCGCCGTTCTCCAGCGCGTATTTCGCGAACTCTTCATAGTTTTCCATGGTTTTCGCGGCCGGCAACGGCCCTTTTAACTTGCCGGAGATATAGGCCGGCAGCATCACCATCATACGCACCAGCTTGGTTTTCAGCCCGAATTTCTGGACGAAGACTTCATAGTAGAAGAATTTCTTCATATCGACATCGCCGCGGAAATCGTTGCGCAAGTGATCGAACGTGTAATAGACGGCGCGGTACAGACGATCCCCGGCGGTCTTCGGCAGGACAGTCTTGAAGCCCTTATGGGTCAGGAAATAAATTGCGTCATTCACCGCGAACCGCCCCCACATATCGCGATCTTCGCCGCGATGGATATTCCGGTAAGGCCCCTGCGCCAGCAGGAAATCTTTCCGCCCCATCTGGATCGGCCTGCCGCTTAAGAGAATATCTTTTCCGACCGCGCTCTCGATCTGGTGAAACACATTGACGAAATCCTTGATATGCGGCGCGGTAATGTCGTCGCAGTCGAGATGCAGAAGAACGTAATCGCCTTGCGCCTCTTTGATGCTCGCATTCCTTGTGAAGCCGAGCTGGCGTTCGCCATCGCGTTTTAAAGGCACAAGGCGCAGATTTTTATATTGCTGCTGAAGCGATTTGATAACTTCGACGCTGTTATCGGACGAGCCGTCATCGACGATCACGACTTCGAAACGCTCGTCGAGCTGGTCGAGAATGCTGCGCAAAGCCGGCTCAAGCGTCGCCGCCATATTGTAGTTACACATGCAAATGGAGTATTTCGGCACGGACATCTCGCTTTCGCTCCATTTTTGACCATACTGCCCCCTATTTAGTCAATAAGCCCTGAAAATATTAAGCAAAAATACTCCCATTCTCGTACGGTTTATGCCATAAGCACCGGGACCGGATTTACAGGACTTTTGAATTAATGTTAGGCATCGCCAATCTCTCATACCGCATCGGGGCCAGGACCCTGATCGACAATTGCAGCCTCAATGTGATGGATGGCTGGAAGGTCGGCGTGATCGGCCTTAACGGGGCCGGGAAATCCACCCTTTTCAAACTGATTGCCGGCGACCTGAAACCGGACGGCGGCTCGATCAGTATGAATGTCAAGCAACGCATGGGCATGGTCCGCCAGGATATCGAGGCGACAGAAGATTCACTTATCGATATCGTCCTCGCCGCCAACGAAGAAATGGCGGCCTTGTGGAAACAGGCCGAAACGGAAACAGACCCGGACAAGATCGGCGATATCTATCAACGCCTTTCCGACATGGATGCCTATTCCGCGCCATCGAAAGCCGCGACGCTGCTAACTGGTCTCGGCTTCAAGGAACATCAACTGACCGAGCCCTTCTCGTCTTTCTCGGGCGGCTGGCGCATGCGCGTCGCTTTGGCGGCCGCGCTTTTCGTCGAACCTGAAATTCTCCTGCTCGATGAACCGACCAACCACCTTGATCTCGAAGCGATCATGTGGCTTGAGACTTATCTCGCCGCTTATCCGCACACGCTGCTTGTCATCTCGCACGACCGCGAGCTTCTGAACAAATGTATCGACCATGTCATCCATGTCGATAAGGGCCAGCTGACGCTTTATACGGGCAATTACGATACGTTCGAACGCGAACGCGCTTTGCGCCTCGGCCTGCAACAGAAGATGCATGAGAAACAGACGGCGGAACGCGCGCATATGCAGGCTTTCGTCGACCGCTTCAAAGCCAAAGCAAGTAAAGCCCGTCAGGCGCAAAGCCGGATGAAAGTTCTCGAGAAAATGGATATCGTCGACGCGGTTATTTCCTCGCGCGGTATCCAGTTCAAATTCCCGAACCCCGATAAAATCCCCTCCCCGATGATCTCGATCGATCATGCGGATGTCGGTTATGTCGCAGGCACGCCGATCCTCAAGAATATCTATGAACGTATCGACAGCGACGACCGCATCGCGCTTCTGGGGGCTAACGGTAACGGTAAATCGACGCTGATCAAACTGATCGCCGGCAAGCTTGACCTGATGAAGGGCGAGATGTTCCGTTCGGGCAAGCTCCGTATCGGTTATTTCTCCCAGCACCAGACAGAAGAGCTTGATGTCGAGTCAACGCCGTATCAGGAGCTTTACACCCTGATGCGCAAACAGAATAACGATGTCAAGGAATCGGTCGTACGCGCCAAACTCGGCGCGTTCGGCTTTGGCCGCGAGCTTGCCGACAATAAAATCAAGCAATTGAGCGGTGGCGAGAAAGCCCGCCTCCTCTTCGCCTATATGAGCTTTGACGCGCCGCATATGCTGGTGCTCGATGAACCGACCAACCACCTTGATATCGATGCCCGCGAAGCGCTTGTGAACGCGCTCAACGCCTATGAAGGCGCGATCGTTATCGTCAGTCACGATCCGACCATGGTCGAACGCGTCGCCGACCGTCTGTGGGTCGTCAAGGACAAGGCCGTGACGCCGTTTGAAGGCGATCTTGAGGACTACCGCAAATTCACCATTCAGGCCAAGCGCGACGAGCGCAAGGAAGAACGCAGCAAGAAGGAAAAAGCCGCGAAGGCTGAAGCAGAACCGGCAAAACCTAAGAAATCTTTCAAGGACATGAACAAGATCGATCTCGCGGAACGCGAAGTCGCGCGCCTGTCGAAGGAAAAAGAAAAACTCGAAGACCTTATGGCAGATCCGGAATTCTATAATGGCGGACAGAATATTGCCGCCACCCAGAAAACCTACGATCAGGTAATCAAGGATCTCGCCGAGCAGGAAGAAATCTGGCTCAACCTGCAGGCGGGCTGAGTTGGGCTGGGTCGTCTACATCCTGAGATGCGCCGACGACACGCTCTATACCGGCATCACCAACGATCTCGACGCGCGGATCGCGAAACATGAAAACGGCACGGGTGCCAAATACACCAAAGGCCGCGGCCCTTTCGCTCTTATATATAGAGAAGACTTTGAAACCCGCAGCGAAGCCTCAAAGCGCGAAGCCGCCATCAAGAATCTAAGCCGCACCGAGAAACTGGCCCTCAAAAATAACTTGACATAACAAGGAATTTATTCCTATAATGGAATGTCTCTTTTATGAATGAGGCAGCCGGTGCTTCCGGATTCCCCAAGGATTAGGCCCCAGAGGGGAAGAACCCTT
>JBEHYB010000073.1:0-12187 GCA_048498395.1 Pseudomonadota bacterium | reverse complement strand
GCTCGTAGCCGAGGAGCAGCGCCTCGTGGCAAAGGACCAGAGCTATTTCCTGTTCGCGACGACGCAGGACCAGCTCGACTTCCTGCGCTTCCCGCTTGGTGGCTGGAACAAATCGGTTACGCGCGAACATGCGGACCGGCTCGGCCTCAACAATGCGACAAAGCCGGATTCACAGGATATCTGTTTCGTCCCTAATGGCGACTACGCATCGGTCGTGAAAAAAATTCGCCCGGATGCCGCGCGCAAAGGCAATATCCTCCATATGGACGGCCGCGTTGTTGGCCAGCATGAAGGCATCATTCACTATACTGTCGGCCAACGCAAAGGCCTCGGCATCGGCGGAGGCGTGACCGAGAATAACGATCCGCTTTATGTCGTTGGAATCAATGCCGCAACCGCCGACGTGATCGTCGGGCCGAAGGAAGCTCTTGCACGCGATGTCGTCTCTCTTAAAGACTGCAACTGGCTTGATGACGCGACCGAACTTGAAGTCACCGTCAAGCTGCGCTCGATGACCCGCGCTGCCCCTGCCCGTCTTGTTAAAACGCCGGACGGCAAGGCAATACTGACTCTTGATGAGGCGCAATACGGGATTTCACCGGGACAGGCCGCCGTGTGTTATGCGGGAGACCGCGTCATCGGCGGCGGCTGGATTTACGCGACGGCGCGCACCGAAACCGCGCAGGCTGCCTGATTCTCTACGTTATGCTGTTTTCAAGATGCGACGGCAGATGCCCGACGACGACGGTTTCGCTCTTCGCGTCCCATGCATAATAAATTCTCAGACAGTTTTTTGAATCGCGGGCGTTGCCCTTGCAGAGATGGCGATCCATAAACAGCGATGAGCCGTCTCCTGTCGACGCGTAATATGTGTTGCCATAGAGCGACGCGAATTCAGGCCGCATGGCGACCCTGTCCTCGATGCCGATATTCATGATTTCCGTGTTGAACTGGTTGCGCATGCTCAGGCGCTGACGGTCGTCTTTCGCCGCGCGCATTTCACGATAAGGCCCGCCAAGCGCGATAAGACCCTGATAGACATACTCAGGATATCGGTAATCCGCTTCCTGCGCGCCCATGCGCGCCGCGCGGGTGATATCGAGCCTGCCTTTGAAAACGACATCGGCCCATTCACCGACAAGGCTGATCGGCGGGAAAAGATTTTTGCCCAGTGACGGCATCTTCGGCGAAAAGCCCAGCTCTCCCTTAAGCTCTTCAAGCTCCGACGACAATCCGGCGGCATGCAGCTTGAGCCGCTTGGCTTCTTCGCTTTCGGCGACGGCAAGCCCCAGCGCCTCTTCGATCTGGCGCGACGCTTCCTGGATTTTCAGGTTCTGCGCCTCGATAATGGCCGAAAGGTTTTTATTTTCCCTGCGCAGTTCTTCGAGCTCGTCACCTGAGACAGGCTCGATAATTTCTGTTGGCGCGACGCTCTCTTGCGTCTCCGGCTCTGCCGGCGGCGGCGCAGCGCTTTCATGTTTCAGGTCTTTGATAACCGCGTTGAGCAGGTTCGTCTTTACGCTTGAAAAACTCGGTATGTCCTCGGCCGTCAGCTTGAGCATGAAACTGCTGGCGACGCGCCAGGCGATATGCTGCTCCGGAGACCTGAACCTGACATCGAAATCGCGTATGTCGTTTGACAGGAAAAGATCATGCTCGCGCGGATCGGACGCGGCAGAAAATCCCGGCCAGGCGATCCTTACCGCGCCGTTATAAACGGATAAAGGTTTTCCGATCCGGTCGCTGATCCCGAAACTTTCCTGACGGCTGATGCCGATGACATGCGCGATGCCGAACAGATACTGCTGAAGGAGATGAATGTCGATCAGCGGACCTTTCTCGTCGTTCTCGTCGGCAACGAGCACAACCGGATGCCGCCGCTCGGGCAGGGACAGATAATCGATCAGATATCCTGCGCGCGCCTGGGCGGAAATGACATCAGGAATCATGTCGCGCAAATCCATCGCCTTGTCGGTCGCGTTCTGGTCGTCGAGACTGATGCCGATCTCGTCATGCAGCTTGCGGATAATGCCGGGTATGCTCGAGCGCGGTTTTTTATTCGGCGCATGCTCGGGGTTCTGGTAGCTCACCGAAATCCCCGCCCGCCAGACATCGTCCTCCGATAATTTGGCGAAGCTGATTTCCGTGAACCATTTCCTGCCGTCCACTTCACCACAGGGATGCGTCAGGCGCGCGCTCCAGTATTTCGTCTCTCCGTTGGTGCTGACCACATCCAGTTCGGACTCCCCATGCGCAAAAGTGCCGTTCGCGCCGGTGTAGAGCTTGTCATCGATTTTTGCGGGAAGCTTGGTCTGGCTCCAGTCGAGGAATACGCCGATGATTTTCTTGAAATCATCGTTACTGGATGAATCTATTTCAAAAATATTCTTGTAATGCGGACTGGTAATTTTACTCATAATATAGGCAGCCTCAAATGAACGCAGTATTCATCTAATTGGATACCAATATTGTAAGAATTAGAGCAAGAAATTTAGCTTAGAAGATCGACGAACTGGCCCTTGAACTGGGGCGCAGGCACGTTACGTGTGATGGCAACGGCCGGATTGTCGTTTGCTTTAACATTGGCAGCGCGCTTATTCACGTTTTCCCATGATACGGGACGTGTTTTGGAAACAGGCTGATAAGCCGTATTGACAGGTGTTACCACCATTCGTCTTTCCTCAATGTTAATGAATAATTAACTTTTACGCCCAAACCAACGAAAAAGCAAGCAAAAAAGTTCCTGAACGCCTGCAGGACAACGATTCGCGCGATTCAGGAATAAATCCAGCAGACTCAATGCCTTGGGTTAAGCCGGGCAATCGCTTTGCTTGACAGGAGGACCTTAAATCTCCATATTGCGCCGTCTTAAAGCCTAGACACCGTGGCTGAGTAGCTCAGCGGTAGAGCAGGGGAATCATAATCCCTTGGTCGGGGGTTCAAATCCCTCCTCAGCCACCATTTATCACCAGCCCTTATTAGCGACTATGCGAAAAACTTTGGGAAGCGCTCTTGGTGGCGGCCCCAGCATGACCATTCATGGAATTGGATTGCGCGGTTCCTCCGGGCGACGACTGGTTTGCGCTTTGGAAATAACTGGACAGCGACTCTGATCGATATTGAGAAAGATTATTTTCTAGTGTTGATTTCATCGATGCATAATCTCTGATCGTAATTTCTCCGGCATTATGACGATTATCCAGCCTGGCTCTTGAAACCAGCGCCTGCGCATTCGCTTTTGTCTCGACTTCTCTCAGCCCGGGCGGTTTCGATGTTGGCCCCTTATATGGCTTGTTTTCTTTTACGGCTTGTGTTTTCAGATCAGAAATCCGCTTCTCCCTGAAATTCGCATCCTTCTTAAAATACTCAACGGCGGTTTTCTGTTTTGGATCGGCCTTGATAGCAGCCCTCTCTTTTAATAAACCGGCTTTCTCGGCCACATGGGCCACTCTCGTTTCCGCTCGCGATCTAGCCGCCGTATCCGATAAACCGGCTTTCTTTGCCCGATCCAGAGCCCTGTCATGTATTTTCTGCGCCTTTTCCTTAGGCAATCCATGCGCCTGCACTGAATTCTGACTCTTGGCCTGCGATACGGCTTTGGCCTTATCATTTGCAGCCCCCTGGCTTGGCTGACGGGTTTTCTTAACCGAGGACTGAGTAACAGCGCTTATTTTCAATTTCTCTGCAACCGCCTGTTTCATTCCCCTGTCTTGAATACCGGCCCTTATATCCCGCTTATGATCTTTCCTGATTTCGGCAAATTTCTTCTTCCCTTCGGAAACAGCCTTGCGATCATTGCCCGCTCTAGCCTTGTAAATATTCTGCTTAACGGTTTTTATTTCGCCCTTCCGCTCTTCCCATTTCTTCGCTCTTTCCTGCTCCCGCTTTTCAATCTGGGAAGCCTTCTTCACATTCTGCTCACGGTTATGCTGGGTTTTCAGGGCGTTCGCGCGGGCTTTTACGTCAGCCTCAAGCTTCCGGCCCCCTTCTTTTCTTGCCTGCGCAATATCCTGCTTTAATTCAGCGACCGCGACTTTTCTGTGCGAAGCATCCTGAGCCTGGCGCGCCGCTTGCCGCCTGTCCGCTCCCTGGGCGCGCAAGCGATTATAGGTATTATGTTTGAAATCCCGCAATTTCTGCCGATCAACACCATTAATTGCTTCGACTTTTTTATTATTAAGAAGCGTGGGCAATTCTATGCGGCGGAAAGTGCTAAAGTTATCAGCACCCGCCACTCTTGTCGTTATTTTTTTTGTCGCTTGGGCAGCATAGCTTCTTGAGGCAGAATCCCAAATCTTGAAACGCTCTAGATTACCAAATGTTCTGCCTAAATTCTGATTGGTATCCAATTTATTTAATACGCTTCCACCCCTCGTGCCTTGAATGGGATTCATTTGATTTCTTTCCGCAAAGGATACTGCCCTACCCCAATTTCCTTCGCCTGCGTAAAATAGGCTTTTCCCCTCCGATACAAAGGGCAGCCCTAGTTTCTTCAAATCCGCGAGCTGCTTAGCATTGAACTTTTTTGTATATTCGCCAACCATTATTGGAACCTAAGAAATAGACCTTTATTCTCAGCTCTTTGAGCGATCGCTTTTTTGATTATTTCTACTTCTTGACTAGAAATACCGGGATTCGAAGCCAAGACATTACTTAAATAAATAATTATTCCATATCCTTGTTCACTGCGAATGGCTTCTGTGGTGACAATATATGAATTTTCAGAAATTCTTATGTCATAGCAGGTATTGTACACCTCACTATAAGATGACATTTCGATCGGCACTTCATCTATATAAAATTTTTCAACATTCATTCTAAAGTCTCTCCTTACCTACAAAATCCCACTTGATATTATCATTTCTTTGAAACTCAATGAACATATCTGAGTTATTATATTTTAATATTATTGCCCGCTCGATCAAAGACAGGATATCTGGATCAATTGCATTATCTGAAACAGATTCAATTTGGTCTAGATAAACCAACCTTCCATATTTATAATCATCTTGTCCTTCCGTATCTTTTATCGATTCAGCGAATACGTGATATTCACAATTTTCAATTCTGATGCTATATCGCGTACTTAAACGGACATCTTCCGATAAGAGGTCGACTTCCATGCCATCAATTATATATTTTTGAATATGCGCCACATTTTCTTGGTCACGAAAAGATGGATAGTCCACCATAATTTTTCTCCTTAATTTATATCTTTTTATGACCTACAAACTTAAAAAAGAGGCCCTTGTTTTCAGCTTTTTGAACGATCGCTTTTTTAATTATCTCTACAGTTTCGTCAAAAATATCCAATTTAGACAAATCGGGCGATTCAGTAAGATAAACTACTTCTCCATAGCTATAATTATATGTCCCCTCAGTATCTTTAATTGCTTCTGCAAAAATTCTATAAATATGACCTGCGATTACGATCTGGTAGCGAGTACTCTGCCTAACACCTTCGCTGGATATCTCAACATCAGTTCCGTCAATATTTAATTTTTCAACGCTCATTCTAAATCCTTTTCCTATTTAGACTCTCTTCACTAATCAGGGTCTATTTCTCAGCTTGTACCGGTATCATTGCCTACTTGATGCTCCAATCATTCAAATATAACGAAGCAATCAGGCTCTGTGTTTTTGTAATAAAGAGATATTGCCTTAGTGGCCAAATCTAAATGTTCAGAGCCGGCATCTCCATTGGCAAGCCTAAAAGTTTTCAAATAAATTATTGTCCCATGTCTATTTTGTACTGGACGAGTGTCATCGTAGATACTCTCACCCGACAAAAGATAATCTTTATTATCTATATTAATTATAAAATCTGGAAGCCCGCTTTTACTACACACTCCAATAGAAATTCTTTTTCCCTCGATTTCATAGAAATGATATTTAATATTATTCATTTTCTATCCTCATGTGCTCGATACTATCATTTCTTTGAAATCCAACACTCATATTCAAGGTCTTAAATTTCAACATCAAGGCTCTATTTTAGCCTGGCAATTCATGCTGCCACTGGCTGGCATCGCAGTAATAACATTCCTGGAAATATACCCCTGATATTCCTGACCGTCAGCCGTGAAAGCGATTTTCTGCCACTCTGATTTTAATCCATCCTCGGGAACGAGTTTCAGGCAAGAACCATGCGAAAGCTGTCCGGCAATATTCTCTTTTCCAGGACTGGGCATATTCCTGTAATTCGCAAGTTTCGTCTCAACCGTAGCGTATTCAGATCCTTCTGATATCGGCAGAGATGCCTCGTCAGGCATAATCTTGCCTTTCAGCCATTGCCATCTGTCTGTCACGATTGGAACATGTTTTGTTTCAAGAATATATATAGCGCCGGTGACTGAGGCGCTTCCCAACAGGAAGCCGAATATAGAGGATTTCACAAATTTCCCCACTGAAGAGCCGTAATATTTCACGGTCCAGGACATGGAAGATTTTTTCTCGCCCGCCAGCTCGCGCTCCAGAACGGTATTGCGGGCTTCGAGATCCTTGACTGATTTCTCCAATTTTATTTTGTCAGCCTTAAGTTTCTCATTCTCGTTTGCCGTTTTAAAATCTATGTCATGGGTTTTATCCGGATTCACGCCAGGCTTGACCAGGTCCATAAATCCTTTCCGGTGTTCTCTAAGATAATTTCTGGCATTTATAAAAGCATTCGCTGCCGTCTCTTGCGACGAGCTATCCATCGATCTAAAATAGGCAAAGGCTTTTTCAATATCAAATATCGGCATGACTATATCCTTGGTTCTGGCGGTTTTACTTGTTTGGATGTACGCGCGATGCGAATATCGGCTTCTTCATGGTGTCGCTCAAAAATTTCAACATCCTTTTCTTTCTCTTCCATATTTCGTGAGTTATGCCCCATTCCAGATTGCTCAGGTGCCGGCAGCAGTTCCTGGCTTTGACTTTCCAGCCTGTCCCACTGGACCCACTCGGCCATTTCATCGAAGCGGTCCGATCTTCTTGCTTCGAGAATCTGATTGGCGATATTGAGATTTTCGAATCGCTCCTCTAATCCTGCCCTATGTTTATTAAGCCTCTCATCCAGCCCTTTAAGAAACGATGTCCTGACTTCCAGGGATTCATTCCGGGATTTCAGGAAGGACAGGAACTGATCTGCGAGCGCGCGATCGTTTCTAAGCCAGGCTTCAAAATCTTTCTGACCTGCATCGAATTTATGAATTTCCGGCAATGTCTCGTCTTTGACGCGGGATATTATCAGCCGTCTTGCGAGCTTCAGGTCTTCCAGCGTCATTCCCTCATACAATAAAGAGCGAATTGGCTTAAGCCTTTCAAAAAGGCGATGGTGCGTCTCTTTTCTGGCCTCAATTCGGTCTTCAATTTCTCGCAGGGTCAGTCGGGAACCGTCTGGCAATTTGACCCCCATTTTCATCAATTCCTCATAAGGCGTTACAGGCATCGATTCGGGTGCCGCCTCCCGTTTATGGCCCGATGATAGGAACGGAAAATCGGGAATAACAAATGTACGCCTGCGAATGCCTGCACCCAATTTATTGTCGAGCGCTTCATCACTTCTATCTTCTGAATAGCTATGACCTATTTTTTCAGGCCTTTGAGGAATTCCGATTGCCGTCCATCCTGTGCGCAATGCATGAAGAAAATCCAGATAGGCCCTATATTTTTCCAATCCAGCCACGAATTTCAGCTCTTGTTTCCGATCGTCGAGCAGGTGCGAACGATACCTATCCATTTGAATTTCAAAATCTGAAAGTTTATCGAGTTTTCCAATAAGCTTTTGCTGATAAGCATCGAGATCTTTTTTTCGATCAGCCTGTATATCAGAAATCTCTTCCAATTCATCCCAGATGGCCTGAATGGATTGCACATGCTCTGCTTGAGTATCAAAAATATTTTTTGATGCCATTTCTATTTCACGCGCAATGGAACCAAAAATATCGGTTTCAAGATTTTGATAATATTGAGGGATACCGAATCTATTATTGGCTTCCTCGCTGATTATTCTATTCGCCTGACCCAGGCTTACCGGTTTTGTCGGGTCCGATATTTCCATCTCGCCTATCTGCATCTCTGATAAGTTAAAAGGAACGCATTCTTTAACCCCGTCTATTTGAACCGGCATTTTTATTTCAGGGAAATCAACCGAAACGGCCGGCTGGTATGTAAGCGCGGGGGGCATTTCCAATTTTGGCAATATCTGCGGCGAAAATATTTCCGGCCCTTTTGCACGGCGGCTCAGGAACGGCACTTTAAAAAACTGAGCCCTTTGATCGATCAGTCTAAGAACTTTATCGCCCGTCCGGATAAAAAGGATTTGCCTGTTATTCGAGCCAAGAACATCTTCTACCTGTGACGGTTCCAGGCGCGGTAAAATATGAACAGAGTAGGTTACAGAATAACTACCGCCCTCACTCGTCGTATAGCCACCCCCCTCGCTAAACATGTCCTGCCAGTTTTGACTTTGCGTATTGCCCGTCGTGCTACCAATAGTCCGACTCCCGCCATCGGTTCGGGCCTGGCCGGTACTGTCGCCAACCGAGGTTCCGGTGCCGGTACCTCCACCATGCGTCTTATTTCCTTCCTGACCGTGTACCCGGGTGCCGCCATAGAAATTGGTTTGGAATCCATAATTTTCAAAGCTGTTCTTATTATCATGCGATCCGGTACTATGCGATTTACTGTGCGTGTCGTTCCAGGTGACCGCATCCGAAAACTGATGATTTTCCGTGACAGAATTGGACAGGCCAAGTGAAATCCCCTGAGTCCAGTTCCTTTGATCTGATGTCCCCCAGTTTGTTCCATGCTGAATTTGCGGAATATAGACAATATTCTTTCCAAGACGTTCGGATACATATTTAGGCGTATCTTCATCTCCGACATCGAATATCTGCACGCATCCGGCTGACCCCAGTAACGATGAGGTTATCTCCCGGCCATACACTTTCCTGGCCCGCCCCAGGTCCTGAAAAGCGACCCAGATGGTAATGCCTTTCTGGCGCGCCGTGACCATCCCAAGATCGATAGCATCCAGCTTTCCAAGCTGCGTAAATTCATCAAGAAAAAACAAAACGCGGTCATTGTGGGAGAAGCTGGAACCGCCCTCTCCCAGATTTGGACATACCGCGAATGCCCGCTCAACCAAAAGTCTTAGCCACGTCGAAGAAGAATGATAATCATTAATCTCTGGCATCACGACATAAATCGTTGATTTCTTATTCCGCAAATCTGCCAGATCAAAACTACTGTCCTTAATAATATCTGCAATTTGCGGGTTCTCTGCGAATTGAAATGCGCTTGAGACGCTGCTGACGATGCTGCGTATATTCTCATCGACATGTCCCGAAAAATAATTTCCCTCTCGATTAAGGGTTGTATGATACGGGCCTGTATCAAGGGCCATTTGCTGCATCAACTCTTTCCATTCGTCCGAAGGAAATTTTGAAAGTAATTTTGCAATTGTACCCAGATGACGATCTTCTTCTTCGATATCTGGATGCGTTCTTACATAAATTATCAGAGCAAGCAGGAGGCCATGCGGTGTCCGCTCCCAATATGGACTTTGCTCTTTTTGTCCATCGTCAGATTTTAATATTGATTTGGCAAAAAGCTGCGCTTCTGAGAAGAAGCGGGGCGAGCCAGGATCCAATGTTTCTAAAAGATTGATTCTTGCCGATGGAACGCCTGTCGCACCGAATGGATCGACAACGTGAATATCTTGTTTTAAGACATTCTTCCTGAAATTGACCGTTTCGTTATAGGTGGTGCCTGATATTTCAATTGAAAAGATAGAGCCTTCATGTGTCAGAAAATTGGGAATTGCAACGCTTGTGCCTTTTCCGCCTCCGATATTAGCGATCGTCACCATATTCTTCTCGGTTGGAAGTCGAAGTAGCCGCGCGCCACGTACACCGACAACCCACCCTTCGTTATTATCCAATAGCTCTTCGCCTGAGATATCTTCTGTACTCATTCATAACTCCATATGCTGAAAAATCCGGACGTTCCTATGGAACCCGGCACAGCTGCATTTTTTTTGAGGGAAAGAAAATGAATGACAATGCAGTGACATTAGCTATGCCAGCTGCATTATTATGGCCAATATAATTGGCATCTTTTTGCCCCCAAAAAGATAATTTAATAAAGAAAGTGCTTCAAATTCCGATTGAACTGACGTTTTATCGAAATTATATTTTTTAGTCAACAAATTTATGAAAACTTGCTTTTTTAATTAGCACAGCCTAATTACTCCCTATGAGTGACGATACAGAAAGATTGATTGCTGAGTTTAAGGCAAAAGGCGGCGTGGTGACGACCGTGCCAGACAAAAACGCCCGCGGGCGCAATTCCATCCTCGTGCAGATCCTCAAGGCGCGTCCCCAGACACGCGAAGACAACACGAATTTTGCATCCTATTTCTTCGTGAAGAATGTCGGAGACTATCCCATCCCGCTGCCGGAAACTTTCGGTGTCGCCAGCACGCTCGGCAATCTTGAGAAAGCAAAAGTCGGCGAAGTTTTCGTCATGCCGGTCGTTCCCTATTCCAATACCGAGAACGCCACCTATACCACAGAACACAATATTATTTTCCGCACCATAGGCGAGATTTACAAACCCGGCGAAAAACCGGAAGTAAAAGTAAAAAGAGTATCCGTTGCCGCGCAAAAACACTTGGCGGCGCGCGCTAAGGAAAAAGCCGGAATACAACAGGAGAGAGCGGCTTTCAACGCAAAGGCAAAGCAACCCACGCGGGAAGAAATTCTCGAGAAAGCCACAGCCGAAGAACGCATCAGATGGGCGCTCAACAAACACGGCAAGAATCTTGGCTTAACGGCAAGCTTCGGAATCCAGTCCGCCGTGCTGTTGCATATGGTTCACAAAATTTCACCGAATACGAAGATAGTTTTCATCGATACACAGCACCTGCACCCGGAAACCTATCGTTATAAGCGCGACCTGGTGAAACAGCTGGGCCTGACGCTCCACACTTACCGTGCCGATATGTCGGCGGCGGAACAGATTGCGCTGTTCGGCGAACGCTGGACGAACGGGCTCGCCAACGATCTTTATAAATACCAGAACAAGGTCGAACCTATGAACCGCGCCAAGGCTGAGCTCGGCATCACCGGCTGGATTTCAGGCCGCCGCCGCGAGCAGAGCGAGCTGCGCAGCCATATTTCGATTGTCGAGCAGGACGGCCTTGTCGAGAAAATCAATCCGCTGGCCGACTGGACCGAGGCGCAGATCGTCGATTACATGAACGAGCATCAACTGCCGTTCCATCCTTTGTCATGGGAAGGCTATCGCACGATCGGCGATTATTTTGAAAATCCGGATATCCGTGCCGAATGCGGGCTGCATATCAACATCGAAAATTTCGACCCGAAAATCTGATCAATCCTGATCTTTTCTGATCTGCCGCCATGCCGCGACGTTGCGGTTATGCTCGTCGAGCGTCGCCGCGAATACATGTCCGCCCTTGCCGTCCGCCACGAAGAACAGGAAGTTATGAACTTCCGGATGCAGCACGGCCTCGATCGAGGCGCGGCCCGGATTGGCGATCGGCCCCGGCGGCAGTCCCGGATTTAAATAAGTGTTATACGGATTTGGCGTTTCCAGATCTTTCGTCAGCAGACGGCGGCCCAGCGGCCCCTGCCCTTCATTCTTATTCTCGCCGTGATTGATGCCGTAGATCACGGTAGGGTCGGTCTGCAGCAGCATCCCGGCGCGCAGGCGGTTGATGAAAACACCGGCGACGCGCTTGCGCTCGGATGCCACGCCGGTTTCCTTCTCGACGATCGAAGCCAGCGTAATCGCCTGCTCGGGCGATGTGAACGGCAGGCCCTGATCCCGCGCAGGCCATAATTCATCGATGGTTTTCTTCATCTCGCCTTGCATGAATTTGATCTTGTCGTCACGGCTGTCGGTCGAGAGATAGAAATAGGTATTCGGCAACAACGTACCTTCGGCGGGAATATCTTTTATCTCCCCCTGAAGCGCGGGCACGCTCTTTAAAATTTGCACGATCTCGTAACTGGTCTTGCCTTCGGGGATCGTGAAGCTGCGTTTCAGAATATCGCCGCGGGAAATCTTATAGAGGACCTCACCCATTTTCATGCCGGGCCCGAACTGGTACTCGCCCGCCTGCAAAGTTTTATAGGTACCGGTCAGGCGCGAGAAGACGATAAAGATCCACTGG
>JBEHYB010000072.1:0-12798 GCA_048498395.1 Pseudomonadota bacterium | reverse complement strand
GCGATGCCGACTTTCTGGTAAAGGGCAAGAAGCTGTGGCTCAAGGCGCGAAGACGGCAGATAGCCGACGGTGATCGCGTTCATGATCGCCTGTGCGTCGAATTCGCGGATCTGGCCGCGGCTTGAGAAACCCTCAAGATCGTACAGCGTGGTTTTCGGTTCGAACGGCGCGTGATGATCCTCGACGCGGTAATACCAGGTCTCGATGCGTTCATCGATGCGATATGGATCGGGGAAGAAACCCGGGCCTTTTTGCAACTCTGCATCAAGCGATGGCTTAATGCCTATCGACTTGATCGCGAATTTCTGTAGTTCCTGAATTGTCGCGCCTTCCATGTCGTTGATCTCGGCCAACGGCATTGCCATGGCTTCGGTCATATGGCCGGACCATTTGCGCCCGTCGAGATTCTTGCCGACGCGCGGCACGGAATTGACGAGACCGCGCGGCAGCGACTCGTGCAGGTATATTTTCAACTGGCCTTCAGGCGTAATCCGATAGGGAATGACTTCGGCGATCTCCATATCGCGCGTGGCGATATCGCTGACTTCGCCGGTGCGGTCGTCGCGTACGGTGCGCAGGTGGATCTTGCCGGCCTTGCCGCGCGATGCGCGACGTTCCTGGAGGATCTGGCTTTTATTCTCGGCGACTTTCTGCGCGACGATGATATAGCTTGTCGGCGGCGGGCCGATCGGTGTGCCGTCTTCGCGGTACATGCGGACTTTGCCGTCGTAACGTGTTTTCAGGAAACCTTCGTCCCAGTGCGGGGCAGTATAGACGACGCGTGCGCCGAGCGTCACCAGTTCGCGGCGGAATTCCTGTTCGGTATAGAAAGCGTATTCCTTGGTAAGCGTGTCCTTGAGTTTGTTGCGATCATCCTTACGGAGGACAAATTCATAGGCCCATTTGATCGGCAGGCGGAAGAGGCGCGTGCCCGGATAATTCGGCGGCAATTCTTCGAGGAAAAAGCCGGCGGCATCGCCTTCGTGCTTGGAGCGTGCGCGTTCCGAGAACCAGATCAGGAAATCGGCTTCCGACATTTTATTGATATCGTCGCTTGAGATACCCTTGTCTTTCAACTCGATCAGTACGTATTCGGCAGAGGACGGCAGGATATAATCGCGGATGAGGATGTAGCCGTTTTCCTTGAGCGCGTCATATTGCCCGGCGAGAAGTTTCGAGATCAGCCGCTGATTGTAGGCTGATTCCGAATAGATCTCATGCAGGACGAAGGAATTGATGATCGCATCGACGCTGTTAACGGGCGCGAAATTCTCGAACAGGTTGGCCTGGATATAGGAAAGGTTCTCGCGGCTGTATTTTTTATTGGCGGCCTGGACGGTCGATGAATTGATATCGATGCCGGTGATGTTGAGATGCGGGAAGAGGGAGGAAATACTGTAAGTCATCGAGCCGTCATTACAGCCCGCGTCGATCACTTTCGCGCCGTCTTCCAGCAAAAGATGCGACATGGTGAACCATGCTTTTTTGATGATATGCGCGGGAACGTCCTGAAGAAGTTTGAGGCGTTCGCCCTTGAAGATAGCCTGCACCGCGCGTCTGGACGCACCACTTGCATCGGCAGTTGTAACCGCCGGGTCTTTGATCTCTCCGATCGCCTTGCGGTGACCGGATTTCAGCGATGTGAGGGGTGACCTGCCCATGCTTCCCAATAATTAAGTTAATGAATGGGTTAACATACAACATTTAACTTAAAAAATCCAATAAAAAGAAATAGTTAGCTTGCTTCTGGACAAGCGTTAAAATACGTGAAAAAACCTAATTAGAACAAAAGCTTATACTAATATGAAAAAGCAAGGGGGTTTGCTTGTCATTTGCGTCGGATTTGCTCTTCCATCTTTTGCCGCCCCGCTGCCCGCTTTCGGGCGAAGTCGTCGAGAATCAGGGGATGCTGTCCCCGAAAGCTTGGGAATCTCTTAATTTCATTGCCGCTCCGTTCTGCAATTGCTGCGGCGTACCGCTCGAAGTCACGATTGATATGGGGGATGGAGCTGAAGAAAGCTATTTATGCGGTTCCTGTCTTGCAGCACCGAAAACCTATCACAGCTCGCGTGCGGCGGTCGTCTATAACGATGCCAGTCGCGATCTCGTTCTCGCGTTCAAACATGGCGACCAGACACATCTTGTGCTGACCTTTATCCCATGGCTGCGCCGCGCCGGGGAAGAGATGCTTGGCGATAGCGATCTGATCGTACCTGTGCCGTTGCACTGGAAACGGCTTTTGAAACGCCGCTACAATCAGGCGGCGCTGATCGCTGCGCGCCTCGCCAAAGAAACGGAAATCCCCTATGAGCCTGAAATTTTGAAACGCGTGCGGCATACGCCGGTGCAGGGGCATCTCTCGGCAAGGGATCGCCAGGCAAATGTCAGAAGCGCCTTCGAGCTGAATAAAAAATATGCGGCAAATGTGCGCGACAGGAAAATCGTACTGATAGATGATGTCTATACAACGGGCGCGACCGTCGAGGAATGCGCGGCAACGCTTTATGCCGCCGGGGCTTCGCGGGTCGATGTCCTGACCGTCGCGCGTGTCTCCAAACCGGACACTATATCCTGAGCGAGGCTGACGCGCGGGGATAATCCTTCTCGTACCAGCAGAGCGCGGAGCGGCGGGAGATTTGTCGCAGCCTTGAAGCCAAGCCTGCGCAATCCGCTCAGGAAAGAATTTTCGGTCGCGACGCTACGGTTCAGGGCATCGGTACCCATGACACGCATCGAAATATCAAGAAAGCGTTCGTCTTCGTATTTTTTCAAAATGGTCGAACTGCCGAAATCAAGCCCGAGGCGCGCGGCATTTGTAATGACGTTCGCAAGAGAGGCTACGTCGCGCAGCGACAAATTCATGCCCTGTGCGCCAATAGGTGAGAGAACATGCGCGGCCTCTGCGATAAGGGCGACGCGCTCCGCTACCAGTTTCTTGGATTTCTGGATTTTGATCGGGTAGGATTCAAGCGGGCTCTCAAGCGTGATCTCGCCGACAAATCCGTTTGTGCGGTTGTTGAAGACGCTCTCAATTTCCTGCTTCGTGCAGCTCGTATATCTTTTGGCATCCACCGTCTTTTCCATCCAGACGAAACTGCACTTATTATCTTGCATGGGGACGATGGTGAAGGGGCCGCCGCTGAAATGGAATTCGGTCGAGGCGTTGTTATGCGGTTTCGTATGCTTGATGATACCGGTCAGGGCGATCTGGTCGTAATCATGTTCCCAGACTTCGATGTTTGCGCCTTTACGCACGGCTGAATTGCGCCCGTCCGCGCCGACGAGAAGTTTGCATCTGATCGTTTCGCCATTTGAAAATTCAACGCTTGCGCCCGATGGCGTGGTTTCAAAACTGACGAGAGTTCCCTGTATCAGTCTTGCATTGGCAAGTTTCGCAAATTCGGCTCCGGCATAGGCTTGCAGGATATTATTCTGGACGTTCTGGCCAAAACGTGTGAGGCCGATCTCCCCGCATTTGAAATCGGCGTGATATTTGGGATCGACGATTGAAAGTATTTTCAGGTCTTGTGAAATATCTTCGATTTTCTCGAGCAGGCCGGCAGACCCAAGGATGTCGAGGCTGCTTTCCATCAGCGCCGTCGTGCGGCCTGAGGGCGGGAAGCCTGCCGGGTCTTTCAAAGGGGCGGGGTCGCACAGGACGACCTCGAAACCGGCCCTTGCCAGTAATATACCAAGGGTAAAACCCGGAATTCCGCCGCCGCTGATGATGACATCTGTTGATTTCATGGCCTCAACATATATTCTTATAAAATCGAAAGGAAGTATCTGAAATGGCAAATGTTGAAATTTATACGTGGGATCACTGCCCGTACTGCCGCCGGGCCAAGGCGCTGCTGGATGCCAAGGATGTGGACTATACCGAATACAAGATCGACGGCGATGAACCGGCCCGCGACAAGATGGCCGAGCGCGCGAATGGCCGCCGCAGCGTGCCGCAGATTTTTATCGATGGCAAACATATTGGCGGCTGTGATGACCTGCATGTTCTGGAAGATGACGGCGAATTGGATAAATTGTTGAGCGCATGAGTGATATTTTGAAAGTTGCCTGCATCCAGTTTTCCGCGACTTTTTATGTCGAAGAAAATCTCAAGACGATCGAGGGTATGGTCCGCGAAGCGGCTGCGACTGGTGCGCGGCTGATCGCCACGCCTGAGAATACCTGCCGCATCGGCGGCGATCCTGCGGTGAAGCTCAAGACGGCTTACGCGCAGGACGATCATCCCCTGGTGGCGCTTGCCATGAAGCTGTCGCGTGAACTCAAGGTCTGGATCCTTATAGGTTCGCTGTCGGTCAAACTGCCGGGCGACAAGCTGGCCAACCGTGAATTGTTGTTTTCGCCGACGGGCGAGATTGTCACGCATTACGATAAGATTCATCTTTTCGACGTGGATTTGCCCAATGGCGAAAAATACCGCGAAAGCGATCTCTTCGCGGGCGGTGAAAAACTTTCCATGGCGCAAGTGGATGGAATGAATCTCGGCATGACGATCTGTTACGATATCCGCTTCTCCTATCTTTACCGCGCGCTTGCCAAGGCGGGGGCTGAGATTATCAGCGTGCCCGCGGCCTTTACCGTGCCGACCGGTGAGGCGCACTGGGAAGTGCTTCTACGCGCCCGCGCGATCGAGACGGGGTCCTATATCATCGCGCCGGCGCAGACCGGGACGCATGAGGGCGGCCGCAAGACATGGGGCCATTCGATGATTGTCGATCCGTGGGGGAAAATTTTGGCCGCTGCGGGGCCTGATGTCGGAATTATTTATGCGGATCTTGATCCGGCCGAGGTTACAAAGGCGCGTAATGCAATCCCTGCGCTCAAGCACGATCGTGCTTTTAAATCGGCATAAATTCCGTGGACTGTAATTGTCCGGCTGCCGGCAGGAGAGCGACCAGTCCTGCCCAGACCCGGGGCTGTTTTACCTGCAGCGTCCCTCTGAAATCCGTCGAGGTATAGAGAAACACGTCGCGCACCGCCTGATCGACGGAAGCTGCTTGCGGCGAGAGCGGGTTTTCACCGATCGCCAGCCTGAAGGCATTGATAAAAGTCAGGACCGGGTATTCCGGGGCCGTGGGATTGAGTTCCACGAAGGGTGGAAGATGTTTCGCTGCCTGGTTGCAGCTGTCTCTTACAATGTTTTTACGCATAAATTCTTCTCCTAGATATCGATCCTGCTGCCGATCTCCAGTGTGCGCTTGCTCGGCAGGCGGTAGAAGTCCGCAGCCGATGTCGCGTTACGCGCCATCCATGAGAAGAGATGCTCGCGCCACATCGCCATGCCGGGGATATTCGTCGGGATGATTGTTTCGCGCCCGACGAAGAAATTCGTATCATGCAGATTGAAATCGAACCCATGCTGGTCGTTTGCGAAAAGATCCTTCGGTACGTCGATAATATCCTTGAATCCATAGTAGAGGAAAATACGGAAGAAGCCTTCGCCTAGATCCTGCACCGCGAAGCGTTTTTCCGGCTTCACATAGGATTTTTCCTCGACGCAGACATGCAGGAAAATATTGCGCTCATGCAGGACTTTATTATGGCGGATATTGTGGATCAGCGGCACAGGGATACCTTCCTGTACGCGGGTCATAAAGATCGCGGTGCCGGATACGCGCGCGGCGCGTGGCGCGACTTCATGGAAGAAGATATCGATCGGGGTGATATCTTTCTTGATATGCATAAGGACAAGGTCCTTGCCTGTTTTCCATGTCGTAAGAACGACGACCATGATCAGGCCCAAGGTGAGCGGGAACCAGCCACCATGCGCGATTTTCAAGCTGGTCGACAGGAAGAAGGTCAGGTCGACGACGAACAGGATCGACAGGAACGGCACGGCATAGGACCAGTGCCATTTCCACATTTTGAAAACGACGACACTGAACAGGATTGTCGACATGAACATCGTGCCGGTGACGGCCACGCCATAGGCGGCGGCCATATTGCTCGATGTTTTGAAGCCGAGAACGAGGCAGAAAATGAAAGTAAGGAGAATCCAGTTCACGAACGGCACGTAAATCTGCCCCATTTCCTCGTCGGATGTGTGGATGATCGCCATGCGCGGGATGTACACGATTTGTACGGCCTGCTTGGTAAGGGAACACGCGCCCGAGATGACGGATTGCGACGCGATGATGGTCGCAGCGGTGGCAAGACCGATCAGCGGGAACTGGAACCATTCCGGTGCCATCATAAAGAACGGGTTTTCAATTCCGCCCGGATTGCTCAGGACGAACGCGCCCTGTCCGAAATAGTTCAAAATCAGGGAAGGCCAGACCAGCCAGATCCATGCGATTTTGATCGGCCTGCGGCCGAAATGTCCCATGTCGGCGTACAACGCCTCAGCGCCCGTCACGCAGAGAACGACCGTGCCCATGGTCAGGAAAGCGCGCAGATGGTCGTGCAGGAAAAATTCGACGAGGTGAAGCGGATTGAGCGCGGTCAGAACAACCGGGTTATCGAGAACATTATCAAGTCCCATCAACCCAATTGTCGTGAACCACAGGCACATGACGGGCCCGAAGAATTTTCCGACGGTTCCGGTGCCCAGTTTTTGCACGGAAAACAGCATGACAAGAATAAACAAGGTGATCGGGAGGATGAATTTATCAAGATGCGGGCTGATAATATTCAAGCCTTCGACGGCGCTCAGGACGGAAATCGCCGGCGTGATCATCGCGTCACCATAGAAAAGAGAAGCGGCAAAAATTCCGATCGCGGGAATGATGGCCATCAACCATTTGCTGTCCGCGCTGATGCGGCTCGCAAGAGCCTGCAACGCAAAGCTTCCGCCTTCACCCTTGTTGTCGGCTTTCAGGATGAACATAATGTATTTCGTGGTGACGATCAGGGCGAGCGTCCAGAAGATCAGCGAAAGAACATCTATGATGTTTCCCTTGTCGAGGGACAGACCATGCAGCGGGGAAAAAGTTTCCTTGAACGCATAAAGCGGGCTGGTGCCGATATCACCATAAACGACACCGACGGCACCTATGACGAGAGGCCATAGTTTTTTCCTGGTGATCTGGTCGTCTGTGACTGCGGCTGCCGACATAATATTCATCCTTTAAAGGGATCGGCAGAATAATCGAAATCATACGTTTTGCATATATGCTTCTTTGTCCCTATTCAAAGGCATTAACGATCTCGGGCTCTTCCTTGAGCGGGCGTTTCCGGCCCTTGATCAGCAGGAGGAGCGGGGTCGAAGCCAACACGACGAACATCATCAGCCGGAAGTCATAAAGATAGGCAATCGCTGCGGCCTGCTGGGTGACAATGGCATTGAGATAGGCGAGCCCCTCCGTCGCGCTCGTCCCGGCGACCGCGCTCGATAGTTGCTCGATCGTGCCGACGGACGGGCCGTAGGGCAGGAGGTGAGTTGCAAGTTCTGCATGGTTGGCCTGCGTATTGCGCGACAGGAGCGCGATCATGATGGAGATGCCGATCGAGCTGCCGATATTCCTGACCAGCGAGAAAATCGCCGCCGCGTCGTTGCGGTAATGCGGCGAAAGCGACGAATAGGCAAGAGTGCTGAGCGGGATAAAAACAAATCCCATGCCGAAACCCTGAATCAAACCCGTCTTGACGATTAACGACTGCGGCAGGCTCGGCGTGAACAGGCTCATATCCCACAATGACCATGCGGTCATGACAAGGCCGAAGAGGATCAGCTTGCGCGCATCGATCTTGCCGATCAGTTTGCCGACCAGCATCATCGACACCATCGTGCCGACCCCGCGCGGGGCGAGTACGTAGCCGATCTCGATGGCGGGGTAATCCATCATCGTCTCAAGATAGGGCGGTAGCAGCGCCATGGTCGCGAGCAGGATAATCCCGATTACAAAGATAAAGATAAGGCTTGCCGCGAAATTCTTGTCCTTGAACATATGCGGGTCGAGAAACGCATGTTCCTTCGTCAGGATATGCACGATAAAGAGATAGATGCACATGGCGGACACCGTCAGCTCGGCGATGATCTCGCGTGAGCTGAACCAGTCCTGATTCTGTCCGCGGTCCAATCCTAACTGTAACGCGCCGATGAAAATACTCAAAAGCGCGAAGCCGAAAATATCGAAGCGCCGTTCCTGTTTTTCCGTCTCGGGCATAAAGGCCATCACGCCGAGAAAGGCGAGAATGCCGATGGGGACGTTGATATAGAAGACCCACCGCCAGTCGAAATTATCGGTGAGAAATCCGCCCAAAGCCGGACCCATGATGGGGCCGAGCATAATGCCGACACCCCACATCGCCATGGCCTGGCCGTGTTTTTCCGGCGGGTTGATATCGAGAAGCACGGCCTGTGAGAGCGGCACAAGACCCGCGCCGAACACGCCCTGCAAAATGCGGAACAGGACCATTTCCGGCAGGCTCTGCGCCGCGCCGCATAACATGGAGGCCAAAGTGAAGCCGATGATACATACGATGAAAAGTTTTTTACGGCCCAATCGCGCGGCGAGCAACCCGGTGGGGGCGGTCATGATGGCGGCGGCGACGATGTAAGAGGTCAAAACCCAGGAAGCCTGCTCCTGCGTCGCGTTCAGGCTACCCTGCATATGGGGCAGGGCGACATTGGCGATCGTCGTGTCGAGCGCCTGCATGATGGTCGCCAGCATGATCGAGATGGTGATCATGCCGCGCTGTAATGGTTTTTCCTCGCTCATCTATTTTCTCTTATCCCGGCAGGTGCGGATAGCTGCCGGTGTCGATCGTTACGCTGGTGCTCATGCCGGCGCGCAGGTCGGGGGCGTTGTCCTGGTGCGCGACCGAGATGCGCACGGCGATGCGCTGCACGACCTTGACCCAGTTGCCGGTGGCGTTCTGCGCCGGCAGGATCGAAAATTCAGATCCCGTCGCCGGTGAAATGCTCTCGACCTTGCCCTGCCATTTATGGCCTGGATAGGTGTCGACCTCGATTTCGACATTCTGACCGGGTTTCACGTCGGTCAGCTCGGTTTCCTTGTAATTGGCCTCGATCCAGACATCCTTGGTGCCGACCATATTCATCACCGGCACAAGATCGCGCGCGTAATCGCCCGCATGCGCGGCGTTGCCTGTCAACCCGTCGACCGGCGCGCGCATCGTCGTACGCTCGAGATTGAGCTTCGCGGTATCAAGCGCAGCCAGCGCCGAAAGGTAAAGCGGATGTTTCTCCGTTTCGATATTCGGATCGCCCCCGAGCTGCGCGACAATCGCCGCCAGGTCTTCCTGAAGCATCGCGACATCCTTATCGGCGGCGAGATGGGAACTGTTCGTCGCGTCGACGGCTTCCTGCGATACCGCTCCGGATTTTACGAGACCCGCCGTGCGACGGTAACTTTTGTCGTTATAGCTGGCGAGCACTTCCGCGCGCGCGATGTCCTGTTGTTTCTGGCGGTAATTTGCTTTGAGTTCCTCGACCTGCGTGCGGGCGTTCTCTAAATCGGCCTGCGCGCGCTCAAGCGCAATCTGGTAGGAGGCGGGATCGATCTTCAACAGAACGTCGCCCGCATGCACGGTCTGGTTGTCGGTAACGCTGACGCTTTCGATCACGCCGGACACTTCCGGGGTAATCATTATTTTAGCCGATTTTATATAGGCGTTATCGGTCGAAATATACCTGCCGCCGAATAAATACATGACTGCCGCCACGACGACCGCCGCGACCACGCCGCCGCCCATCAGGACGCGGCGCAGGGCTTTCTTATCCTTGTTCTTTATCTTGTCGATCATGATTTGGCGCTTTCATTGGCGATAAGGTTCAGTCGCATCTTGTCCAGGACTTCGAGGAACCTGTCCTGGTCTTCTTTTGAAATTCCGGCCCATGCCATGCGGCGCGTCTCGACGACCTTGTCCCACATCTCGTCGATGATCGGTTCGACTTTCTCGGTCAGGAAGATATTGACGGCGCGGCGGTCGCTTGGGTCAGCGCGACGCTCGACCCAGCCCGAGGCGACGAGCCGGTCGATCAGCCGCGCGATCGAGATAGGGTGCATCTCAAGAATATCTGCAAGTTGCGTCTGGCGCGCGCCTTCCATGGTGGAGAGGCGAACAAGGATCAGCCATTGCGCTTCTGTCAGGCCCAGTGAGGAAACGCGGCGGTTGAAATCGCGGCGCATCAGCCGCGCGACATCGGCGAGTCCGAAATTCGTTCTTTGTTGTGTCTTCAGTTTTCCCAAAATAACCTCCCGATTTAGATCTACTAAGCTAATAGTAAGCATACTTACTATATAGTAGAGTATATTAGTAAATCAAGATTTAACGGCAATTATTTACCCTCATGGCTTTGTCGGGTTTTTGTGATATTTAAAGTCACATGAAATCATATACTTACCCTCCAGTCTCCGGCGGCAAGCCGAAAAGCCTCGTTGTCCTGTTGCATGGTTATGGCTCGAACGGCCAGGATCTGATCGGCCTTGCGCCTGAATATGCGGCTGAACTGCCTGATACTCTCTTTATATCTCCGGACGCACCATTCCCTTGTGAAGCCGGGTTTGGCTATCAATGGTTCTCGCTGCAAAGCTTCACGCCGATCGCCATGCAGGCGGGGGCCGAGACGGCGATGCCGATCCTCAATAATTTTCTCGACGATCTTTTGAAGGAATACGACATCGCGCCCGCGAAACTCGCGCTGGTCGGATTTTCACAGGGCACGATGATGTCGCTCTATGAAGCGCCGCGCCGTTCTGCGCCGATCGCGGGTGTGCTTGGTTATTCAGGTGCTTTGCTGGGTGGCGAGGCCCTGATCGGCAAGCCGAACGTGTCGAAATGCCCGATCCACCTGATCCATGGCGATTACGACACGGTCGTGCCGGTTGCGGCATTCTATCATGCGACGACGACGCTCAAGATGGCGGGATTTGACGTGACGGGTTCCGTCACCAACGGCCTGCCGCATTCAATCGACCAGAAGGGCATCAATGACGGTGCCGCGTTTTTGAAGAAGATACTCGCCTGATGTCATACCGGCGAAAGCCGGTATCCAGTACAAATAAAGCGCGGCTTTGCCGCTCCGTCTTATGCTGGATCCCCGATCAGCATTCGCTTCGCTCATTTGTCGGGGATGACAGGAAAGAAAAATATGGCTTACGACGATGATGAAGACGATGTGCTGGTTGTCAAAGACAGCAACGGCACCATTTTAAAAGACGGCGACACGGTAACGATCATCAAGGACCTGAAGCTCAAAGGCTCCTCGACGGTGCTCAAGCGCGGCACGACCTACAAGAATATCCGCCTGACTTCAAACGAAGATGAAATCGAAATCCGTGATCTGGTGCTGCGCACGGAGTTCGTGAAGAAGGTTTAGACGATTACCGGATGAAATTTCTCAAAGACTGCTTGGCGATGGTTTTGAAATCCTTGCCGTCCGTATTTTGCTCGTAATCGTAACCGACCGTCGCATAGACACGCGCTTCGCAGAGCTCACGCTCGATATCGTCGATTTCATGGGTCGATGGCAATTTTGCCAGGCCTGAAGCCGCGAAATCCTCGACCATCTCGCCGGTCCTGCCGAGGATATCGTCTTGCATATATTCGTCGATATTAGGTGTCGTGTGAACAAATTCACCGCGGCGTTCGGCGATCTCTTCTTCGCCAATAGCTCCGCGAACGGCCTGCTGGAAAAGCGATCTCAGTTCGGGATCGAGATTGATGGCTTCGCGGGTCTGTGAAGGGTGAATTTTACGCATGCAAAGTGTTTAGGACAGGAGTCGTTTTTACGTCAAACAAATTATTGCGCTGCGTTTTATATTAAGCCCTGATTCAGCTATGTAATTTTATTTCAAAAGCAGCGCAAAATACTGATTTAATTCCATAATATATTGCTTAGCAATAACGATTTTTTAACCTCGCCCTGTCAAATTCGCCGAATTTTTCGTATAATATAATTACAAGGCAACCACATAAGAGGCCTTAGATGAAAACGGAAAAGCACATTACAGAGATCGGGATCTCAACGCAGCAAGGAGGGGCATATGACCACTTTAACTGCTGAAATGCAGATGCCCCTGAATTCTTGTCCGGCCCTGGTTTTAAACGCCGACTACAAACCGCTTTCATATTTCCCTTTATCCGTATGGCCTTGGCAGGAATCTGTGAAGGCCATTTTTCGTGAATCGGTCGTGGTGATCGCCGAATACTCACGCATCGTTCGTTCACCGACGCTCGAAATGAAACTGCCGAGCGTGATTGCTTTGAAAGAATATGTGCCGGCGGCGCGAACACCGGCCTTTACAAGGTTTAACGTCTTCCTGCGCGATGAATGGCATTGCCAGTATTGCTGCAAGGAATTTCAGACGAAAGAGTTGACGTTCGATCACGTGATACCGCGATCACGTGGCGGACGCACAGCCTGGACTAATATAGTCGCGGCTTGCCAGAGGTGTAACACGGCGAAGGGCAGCAGCATTCCCAGTGAATGCGGTATGTACCCGCGTGCAGAACCCCGGGAGCCAACGATATATGAACTCCAGGACCTGGGACGGGCGTTCCCGCCAAACTTCCTTCACCGGAGTTGGTCGGACTTCCTCTATTGGGACACTGAGCTGGTGGATCAATAGGTAGAAAATCCCGGGAAGATTCTAGGGAGAAATGCGGACCTACAAACTTAAATGGTAAAACCAAGGAGGTTTTCATGTTTGGACGTATATTAGATGTAAACTCAACGCGTAGCACTACAGATGCAGTCTGGTTCTATATTACATCGCTGATCTTGCTTGTCGGTATTTCAACAGTACTCGTGCATGTTCTGTCGATGTTAATCCCGCGCCGCCGAACAAACCGATCTTGCCGCCCTTCGCATAA
>JBEHYB010000071.1:0-13078 GCA_048498395.1 Pseudomonadota bacterium | reverse complement strand
GCGAGCCAGTCATGGGTGGCGAGACGCACGTCGGCGAGAATATTGGTGAGGTCCGCCTGTAACGTCTTGATCTGGAGCGGGGTCAGGCGGCGCGTCAGTTCGATGAAGAGAAAACCTTCAGGTTTATGGCCTTCCCTGGCATCATTGGCGACTGATAAAGCGCGTCCGGTCTTGTCGCGCGCGATATGAAGAAGCGGGTGGAAAGTATTTTCAATGGCGAAACCGTTTTCAGTCAATAGCGCGGTGACGGAGTCGATGACGAAAGCCATGTCTTCAAAATAGATATTGAGGACTGTGTGCGCGCTTTCCCAGCCCCAGTCTTTTTTGTCAGGGTTGCCGACTTCGACAAGGAAACGGTTCTTGCCTTTTTTCTCGGCAATGTCGAACTGGCGGCGGATGAGATGTTCGAGGCTCTGCGCGTTCAGCTCGGAGAGATCCGCTTCCGGGATCTCGGAAATATAAAGCGCGCGAAAAGTCTGGAAAACGGATTTCGGCGCGGTTTTGGCCGATGTTTTCTTCAGCGTTTTCTTCGGGCTTTTTGCGGCGGCTTTGGAAGGAATTTTTTTCTTGTGCATGAACTCACACCGATGATTGTTTGTCTATCAACTCTATATCAAATTTTGAGGTGAGAAAACCTTATCTGGACAGTCAGGTCAATATGTGTGGCCGCTATTTTTTACGTCTGACACCGCAAAAACTGAAAGAAATTTTCGGTACGGGCAACATAGTCGATTTTTCTTCCATTTTAAACGCGACCCCTATGCAAATGTTACCTATTCTTGTGCAGCGCAGGATGGGAATGGCACGGTGGGGATTGCTGCCATCGCATGCCAGCCATGATGACAAGACATTATGCGCCAAACTTAAAAACGCGCGATCTGAAACTTTGCAGGAGAAAAAATCTTTTGCAGAGCTATGGCAAAGAGGACGTAGGTGTTTAATTCCGGCTTCGGGATTTTACGAATGGCCCGAGGAGAAAATAAAAGGCCATCCGCCTTATGAGATCACGCATGAGAATGAGGCGATCGCTTTCGCCGGGTTGTGGAACAAGCACGAGGATCTCATCACCTTCACCATCCTGACCTGCGCGGCGACGGAAGATTTGCAAAAAATCCATTCGCGCATGCCGGTGATGTTTGCGCCTTCGCAGTGCGAGGAGTGGATGAGCGCAGACAGTGTGCGGGCCTATGAAATGTTAGGCCGCGATAATCTTAAATCAGGCTTTAATATAGAGCTTCTTGAGAAATCTATTTCGCAAAATGAGCAGCTTGCCCTCGTTTGACGGCGATGGCGTAGGCGTTGCTCATCTTATACGACATGGTGAAGATGATATCGTAAGGTTTCAACTCCTCCGGGTGGCCGGTGCGGATAAACGCCATGCCATGCGGGTTTTCCCTGAACCATTTCGGGAGATCGCCGATCTGCACTTCTTTCACCGGGCGGTCGAGGCGCGCCATGAAGCCCCATTCGCCGTGATAGTTACGGGTGAAGGCGAGCGGCGCGCCGGGATTTTTCATGATGACCTCGGCGATCGGTGTCAGGTCATAATTTTTGAAATAGCCGTCTTTCGATTCAACCTGGAAGCAGACCATCAGGAGCAGCGCCGATAGAGAGATCGCGGCGACATGGTAAAGCATGCCGCGTTTGCTGAAGACAAAAACAAGAATCGCAGCAAGCGCGAAAAGCCCGACAGGAATAACCGGATTGGCGGGGCCGAGCGCACTGGCGACCATCGGATTGTCGAGCAGGCGGCTGAATTCAAGCGAGGCCATTTTCAGGATGAAAGGAGTAAGGATCAGTATGCCGATCGTCAGGAAAGGAATGATCGCATCGCGCGGACGGTAAGTCGTAGCGGCCTCGCGGAAAGCGAGAGCGACGAATAGCGCCACGCCGGGAATCAGCGGCAGGAGATAGTGAACCTGTTTACCGCTGACGGCGCAGAAACTGATGAAGACCGGCACGATCCAGATCGCAAGGAAGCGCAGAATCGATTTATTGTCGAAGGTTTTCAGATGCGTGACACCGCGCCAGAAAAGCGGCGAGAAAATCCATGGCATCAACAGCACCGGCAAATAAGGCAGGTACCACCAGAAAGGATGGCGATGGTCGAAAGCATTGGTCACGCGACCGGCGGTCTGGCCGATAAAGATTTTATGCGCGAATTCAGGCCCGCCTTTGATCGCGGCGGGGATCGCCCAGCACAAACCGATAATCGCGCCGCCGAGAACGGCCGCGGTGAAACCGGCGATCCAGTTTTTGCGCGGCGGGGTGTGCGGATTTTCCTGCACCCAGAATCTGGCGAAGACGACAGGGAATAAAACATGGAGCAGGATGACCGGGCCTTTGGCGAGCGCGCCAAGTCCGACGGCGAGCGCGAAAGTGAGGAGATGTTTCGCCTTGCCGTCGCGCGCATAATCCCAGACGGCGGTCAGCGCGAGGAGCGAACAGACACCGAGCATAAGATCGAACATGATCATGCTGCTATAGACGATAAACGGCATCGAACCGGCGAGGATCAGCGTCGCGAGGAGAGGGAAGTTTTTATCGTCGGGACGGATACGGCGGGCAAATCTTTGCGTGAGGCCGAGATAGGCGAAGGCGAAGAAAAACGGCACGGCCATCGCGGCTTCCTGCGATACGCCGAAAATCTTCCAGAGGATATTGATGGTCCAGAACAGAAGCGGCGGTTTGTGGTCGTAGGCTTCGTGGTTCAGATGCGGCAGAACCCAGTCGCCGCTGGTGAACATTTCCCAGGCGACGGTCAGGTAACGGGTCTCGTCAACCGGAAAAAGCGGGCGACAGAACGCGCCGAGGACAAAAAGCACCAGGCAGAAAAAGGCCGCGACAAGCAGGGACGGGGCGGCCGGATTTTTAAAATTCGTCATGTAAGGACTTCTGTTAGGTTGGCGGCAGGGCCGATTTCTTGTGTTCGACCAGAATGAAGTAAAGGTTACGGAAGTAGATCAGCAAACCCGTCGCCTGGCCGATGATAAAGACCGGGTCCATTTTATGGATGGCGTAAGCGAGGACGATCAGCCCGCCCGAAATGCTGAAGAACCAGAACGAGACCGGCATGACGCTTTTCTGGGCTTTCTCTGACGCGAGCCATTGCATCACGAAGCGCATGGTAAACATGAACTGGCCGATCAGGCCGATAATGACCCAGAGGTCGAAAGACTTCATCAGGTCGATAAGATGCTGGGCGAACATTATTCTTCTACAATCGTTACTTTGTTGCTGGCCCGGGCTTTAAGCCACAACACGCCGAAAATGTCAAAGATTCCGGCCCACAAACGGTCCCAGAAGCCGTATTTAGATACGCCGCGCTCGCGGTGGCGGTGGCCGACATCGACCAGAAGGATTTGACCGTATTCGCGCAGGAACAAAGCGGGCAGGAAACGGTGCATATGGTTGAAATAAGGCAGGGTGAGATAATCCTCGCGGCGGAACATCTTGAGGCTGCAGCCCGTGTCGCGCACGCCGTCCTGAAGCAGGAAGGAGCGGATGCCGTTGCCGGTGCGCGAGGTGAATTTTTTCAAAAGACTGTCCATGCGTTTTTTGCGCTGGCCGGCGACCATCGACATGGCGGGACGATTGGCGCTTTCCGCCCATTTCGCATAGACCGCCGGGATATCGGCCGGATCGTTCTGGCCGTCGCCGTCAAGTGTGGCGACGAGTACAGCGCGCGCAGCCTTGATGCCGGTGCGCAATCCCGCCGACTGGCCGGCCTTGGTCGAATGGCGGATCAGGCGGATGCGTGAATCCTGCGCTTTCAATCCCTTGATGATATTGGCGGTTTCATCCGTGCTGCCGTCATCGACGAGGACGATTTCGGTAATCGGGCAGCGTTTGGCGGCTTCCTGGATCTCGGCAACGAGCGACGCGACGTTCTCGGCCTCATTCAGCATGGGAATTACGACGGCGATCGTGTCAGTGGAGTTCATTCTATTAAAACCATTTCATCAATTTAAAAATTATCGTCAGCATAGCGCCCAAAGCGATCGTGCCGACAGTGGTAATCACGAAAGCCCATGGATCGTGCGCACCCGGAATTCCTTCGACATTCATACCTAATAGGCCGGTGACAAAAGTCAAAGGCATAAAGATGGTGGCGATGCCGGAGAGCAGATAGAGGTTCTGGTTTGTCTTCTGGCTGGTGATACTATTGAGTTCGTCATAGACGATGCGTGCGCGGTCGCGCAGGAAGTCGAGGCTTTCGATCATCCGTGTGACATTGTCCCAGTCTTCGGAGAAATCCCGTTTGTTGACGGCGGTCAGCCATGGTTTCTGGGCGTGACGCAAATGATTGATCACTTCGCGCTGGGGCGCGACATAGCGGTGGAATGTCATGGCGGCGCGACGCAGTTCCGTCACATCCTTCTGGGCGACGATATCCGGGCAGTCGAGCAGGCAGTCTTCGAGCTTGTCGAGTTTTTCATGGACACGAGTCATCGCATCTTCGATATGGTCGAACAGATGCCCGGTCAGCATGGTCAGGAAATCGCCGGGGCTTTTCGGGCCGGTTCCTTTTTCAAGTCTTGCATCTATTTCGCGCACGGTGCGCACATGGCGGCGTTCGACGGTGATGATGCGGTGCTGGTCGACCCAGATGCGCAGGGACACCATGTCTTCGGGTTCCTGATCGGGATTCAGGTTCACGCCGCGCAGGATCAGCAGCATGCCGTCCTGATAATCGATAAAACGGGGATGGGTTTCTTCGGCGAGCAGCGCGTCTAAAATAATGCGGTCGAGATAGGAGATTTCCTTTTCGATCCATTCGCGCGCTTCGAAATCGGAATCGTTGATATGCACCCAGGCCAGGCCGACATTGCGGATTTCTTCGGCGATATTCTCTTCGTCGACGCGAACCCCGCCGCCTTTGCCGTCAAGCGTCCAGGCAAAGGTAATGCCGCTGCTAGCCATTGAAACTGCCTGATTTGATTCTGAGTTCCTGTTGAGGATACGGAATTTCGATGCCGGCGGCTTTAAAGCGGTTCCAGATATCGAACATGATTTCGCTTTGCGTATTGTTGCGGCCGATCGTCACGTCCGAGATCCAAACCAGCAGCATGAACTCGACCGCATAGGGGCCGAATTTACGCAACTGGCATTGCGGGGCTGGATTGGTGATAGCGGATGGATGCGCGACAGCCGCTTCGAGCAGGATGCGCTGGACGAGCTCCAGATCGGACTCATATGAAACGCCGATCGAGATATCGAGGCGGCCCTGCTTGTTGCTCAACGTCCAGTTGATGACTTTGTCGGCGATCAATTGTTCGTTCGGGATCATGATCTCGCGCATATTGGTGGTTTCAATCAATGTATAGCGCGCGCTGTTGCGGCGGACGAAGCCGAGCGTGCCGTCTTCCATTTCGATCAGGTCGCCGATTTTGACCGAGCGTTCGAACAACAGGATCAGGCCGCTGATAAAGTTCGATGCTATTTTCTGCAAACCGAAACCGAGACCGATGCCGATCGCGCCGCCGACCAGGGCGAAAGAGGACATGTCGATGCCGAGTATATTGATCGTCATAAAGCCCGCGAAGACGTAGAGGGAAATTTTCACGATTTTCTGGGCGAGGCTGCGCGAGGACGGATGAATGTTTTTCATGCGGCCCAAGCGACGGTCGATAAACTGCGCGAGCCAGTAGGTGACCCATAGAATGACGGTGATGACGAGCAGACCCTGCGCGATGATATAGGCGCTGATCTGGTACCGGCCGAAGCTATAGGTGAAATCCGGATCGTCGAGCGCGTCCTGGATCGGCGCGAGCCATTCCTTGTAGTCGGCGATAATCAGCGCGACGAGGGCGAAAAAGATAAAGGTCGGAACCCATCGGATGGGCTTCTTTTTCGGCGGCTGGGATTGGGACGGGCGTTGTGTCGGTTTTTGCGTGTTCATACGCTATTTTTACGGAATATTCGGCCCATTCGCAAGAGAGTGCAGGATAGATTTAATATCCGCCGCGCCCCAGTCGGCATCGCCCGGAATTTTCCGTACCATCATCCCGGCGCGGTCGATCAGGATCGTCTCGGGATAGGCGAAAGTCTGGTAAAGGTCATGGGTAATGGCGCGGTCTTTATCCCATATCATGTAGATAGATGCGTTTTTGGCTATATCATGTGTGTGTAACTTCAGGAATTTTGAGATATCGGCGGGGGATTTGTCCGACGACACCGCGAGCACGACGATATCCTTGTCCATTTCGGCCGCCGTTTTCAGAAGCTTGGGCAGCTCGGAAACGCAAGGAGCACACCATGTCGCCCAGAAATGCAGGATGACGATTTTGCCTTTGAAAGCGGCGAGATCGCCTTTGCGACCCTGAAGATCGGTGAAGGTGAAATCCGGGGCGGACTTTGACAGGGGTGATTGCGCCGCATCCATGTCGGGAACTTTGACGATAGCGGGCACCGGGCGGTAATCGAGCCAGAGCGTGATGGCGGCGATTAATGATAAAAGCAGGAAAATGAGCGAGAGGTTTTTACGCATTGATTACGCTCTTTAAATTAAGGCGGTAAAGGAAAGCGATGAGGAGAATTTCGGCGATTGTGAAAATCCCGAGCCCCATAAATAATCCCTGCACGAAACCATAAGAGTGCAAACCAACGCCCAAAAGATTTACGCCGATCCATGAAATGCCGACGATCACATTGAGGAAGGCGAGGGCGGCGAGGAATTTGATTTCATTTAATTGATTGCCGAGTTTTCCGTGCAGGACCCAGATCAGCCACAGCACGATCAGGAGCGCGCCGTTTTCCTTCGGGTCCCATCCCCAGAAACGGCCCCATGACTGGTCCGCCCAGATCCCGCCGAGTATCGTGCCGATCGCGGTAAACAAGAGTGCGAGAATGGCGAGGGTGTGAATGATGAAAGCGGACTGCGTGGTTTTGAATTTTGCGATGTTGAGGCCGCGCGCGGCCAGCATCAGATGCGCAAAAACAGCTGTCAATACACACCAGCCATAGCCTATGGTGATGCAAAGGACATGCGTCGCGAGCCAGAAATTCGTATTGAGAACGGCGGTGAGCATTTCCATCGTGTCGCCGTCGCCCGCGAAGGAGAACGATAATAGTCCGAGCGCAAGTCCGCTCAGGCTGCCGATTAAAAATCCCGTACCGTTCTTTGTCGATTTCTCGATGAACAGGGAAATCGCGACTGTGATCAATGATACGAAGACGAGGGATTCATACAGCGTGCCAACAGGTGGACGGGCGAGAAGAAGGATACGTACGCTGATGCCGATCAGATGAACGAGAGCGCCTGTGCCAAGTAACGCGCCGCCTGCGAGATAAATGGACCTGCTGCCGAAAACAAAAAAGCCGAGCGCGGCGATAAAGGAGAGCGCATAGAATCCTGTACTGATATCGAATGGTGGAAATGAATTCTGCAGGATTTCAGTTTTAAGTTTCCATTTAAGGTTCTTCTGCGGGGCCATGTCGAGGGAGTTTTGCAGGGCGGCAGCGCTTGATTGTGTCCATGAATGTTCGTTATTAGTTGCATAAGCCAGGCCCATTTTGCGCCATGAATCGAGTATCTGGGCCGTTTGCGGCGAGCCTTCGCCTTTTTGCAGCAGTTCCCATGGTGCGTGCCAGTCGCCGTTATCCCCGGCCCATTGCGGCGGGATGATTTTCAGCGTGTCGTTGCCGTTGGCGGCGGCGGACATCAGTTGCAATTGAAAAGCCAGTACGGCGATGCGTTTTTCATCTTCCGAATAGCGCGCGATATTTTCGCCTTTCGATTTTACGATAGTGCGGATATCGACGTTGAGATCCTGCTCCAGTTTTTTCAGATCGAGAAAGGAGAGCGATTCACGTTTGTAGTTTTTATATTTTTCCGGCAGGTCCACATTAAGCGGCAGGAGAAGTGAAAGGCTGCGCATCAAGGCTGTATAGGCAAAAGCGTCGTCATGGATGGTCAGGAGATCCTTGTCATCCTTGGAAAGATCCTTTTTGTCTTTTTGTAAAAGCGCCGTGACGGCGGTCGAGGTCTGTTTCAGGCCCGGCACGATTTCAGTGAAACTGTAGAGAAAATCGTTGCGCTCATCGAGGCCGAGGGAGTGGCGCAGATTGCCGTTTTCAATGCGAAATACTGGGTTTTTAACGGAAGCGGCGGGATCGAAAAGCGCCTGTGCCAGCCATTCATCCGCGTCCTGGTCTTTCAGATGATCGCGCCCGTGGAATTTCTTGAGCTGGGCGCGCGCGAAACTATCGAGCGGTTTGACGCGGCCTTCATCAAGCACCGGGATATTTTTAAACTGCGTCATGTCGAGCGCGTGGGCCGGCACGGTAAAAACAATCAGCAGCAGTATGGTGAAAAGGGCGCGCAGCATTATATGTCGCTCCGTTTGAATCGCAGGCGGATCACGATATGCAGGATCAGCCCGGCGGCGATGATCAGGCTCGAAATATAAGGGAACAGTCTTCCGGCGTTTTCGACGACATTTAATATCGTGAAGGGTTTGTCACCCGAAACATCGAAGGATGATTGATAGATGGTGAAGCCTTTATAACGCAGAGGCGCATTCATCTGGATCGCGGTCGTCCATTTGTTTTTGCCGTCCGCGACTTCAACGTCCGAACGATAGGATTTTGCGGTCTCGGAGCCGGGATAGAAACCTTGCGTAAATTTATCGAGTGTCAAGGTGAAAGGCAGTTCGCGCGTCGCGTGGGCGATCATGACTTTATATATATGCCCGCCGATTTTGAATTCCGGCGGTTTCGGGAATTTGTCGAAAGTGACGTAATGGCCGTCCGCATCCGAGCCTTTGATCGTAAATTCGATGCCGGTCAGGTTGGCTTCGTTCTGTGCGAGTTGTTTCGCCGGGGTCAGGTGCATGAAACGCCCCGGTCCCTGCCAATCGGTTGAGTCATTTTCGGCGCGGCGTTCGATCGCACAGTTGAAACAGTAAGTATCGAGCGTCAGCGTGAAGGGCAGGGCTTTGTCGGAGATTGCAAGACCCTGGGCAATCTCCTGATGTGGTAGTTTATAAACGGATTCACCGTCCCTGGTGACGATGAGCAGGCGCTGGTAATAATCCTCTATCGTGCTGCCGGACTGGCCTTCCTCTAGAACCATATAGGCTTCGCGTGTCGTAAAACTGGTGACCAGCCCGCCGACCAATAATAACAGCACGCCGAAATGGGTGAGGATGATGCCCGCGCGCAGCCAGCGCCATTCACTGAATAGCAGGAATTTCATCAGCATATTGACGAAGAGGACCGTGATCAGCGTCGCGCCGCCGGGAAAAGGCACGGGGCCGATAAAAGTGATCAGTGAGGAGAAATAGGCTTTCTGGGCGGCGTAGATGCCGAGGTCTTTCTGGGCGATCGTGCCGACGACGATCAGAACCATAAGCATAGGCAAGGTCCAGAACAGTATGTCGGTTCGGGAGAGGCGGAAGGCGATTTTTCGGGCTTGGGCAGTGATCACGGACATGGTTTTAACTAAGTCTTGAAAACCCTGCAATCGTGTCTTGCTTTCAAACCCGCCCAATCGCTATATATTAATTCAATCAAGGGCTTATTATATGTGCGGAATTGCCGGCTGGCTGAATAATTCGGGTGCGACGGATTTGAGTGTCCTCAAAGCCATGAACGCAGGCATCGCCCATCGCGGCCCCGATGCTGACGATGTCTGGCAGGAAGACGGGATCGGGCTGTGCCACCGCCGTCTGGCGATTATCGATCTGTCCCCCACCAACGACCAGCCGCTTTTCGACACGAGCGGTCGTTATGTGATCGTCTTTAATGGCGAGATTTATAATTATATCGAGCTGCGCGCCGAGCTTGAAGCCAAAGGTGTGACTTTCAAAACCAAGGGCGATACGGAAGTTTTTCTCGAGGCCTATAAGCAATGGGGTTTTGATTGTCTCAATAAGGCGCTCGGTATGTTCGCCTTCGCGATCTGGGACCGTACCGAGAAAACGCTGTTCCTCGCGCGCGATCCGATCGGCAAGAAGCCGATGTTTTACTCCGACATGAACGGCAGGGGTTTTGCTTTTGCCTCGGAGCCGGGCGGGTTGCTGAATAACCCGGGTGTCGATCAAACGCGCAATGAATCATCGATGCGCAAATTCCTGGTGCTCGGCTATACGACGGGGCCCGAGACGATGTGGCGCGGCATCAAACGCCTGTTGCCCGCGCATGCGATGGTTGTGAATGCGCGCGGCGAGATCAAAACATGGTGCTATAAGGACCTCGTCAAAGCCTATGAGACGAAGCGCAGATTTTCATCGACGGCGGAAGCAATTGGCGAGTTCAACCATATTCTCGATGACGCGACGAAAATCCGTTGCCGTTCGGATGTACCGTATGGGTTGTTCCTGAGCGGCGGGCTTGATTCAAATTCGGTGCTCGCTTCGATGGTGCGCGCGATCGGCGCGGACAAGACGCGGACATTCAGTATCGGCTTTCATGAAAACGATTATGATGAATCAAGTGTCGCCGCGCAGAGCGCGAAATTCTTCGGCACGGATCACAAGACCTTCATGCTCGACCCTGCGGCGATCGATCTTGATAAAATTCTGAACAGGATGGGGCGGGAACCGCTGGCCGACGTGTCCTTTATTCCGACTTATATGCTCTCAAAACAAACGCGCGAACATGTGAAGATGGTATTGACGGGCGACGGCGGCGATGAATTGTTCGCGGGTTATCCGACCTATGTCGCCGACCGGCTAAGACGCGGCGTGGCGTGGGCGTTACCAGCCAAGGCCTGGCAGAAAATTTATCACGAGGCAGACAGGCTGCTGCCCTCCAGCCGGAAGCGCATGAGTCTTGCATTCAAGCTCAGACAGTTCCTGCGCGGGGTGAGCCTTGATGCGGGGCGCGCGCATTTTTCATGGCGCCTCACTGTCGGCGAGGCGAACTGGCGCAACCTATTTACACCGGAATTCGCCGAGAATTTCAGCTGGGACGAGGTTTATGCGGATTTCGCGCCGCATTTCGAAAAAGCCAAACATCTTTCGCCGCTCGATCAGGCTTTGTATGTCGATACCAAGACATGGATGGTCGACAGCGTGATGGTCAAAGCGGATCGCGCGACGATGGCGAATTCGCTCGAGGCGCGTTCGCCGTTTCTCGATATCCGCATGTTTGAGTTCGCGGCGAGCCTGCCCGATCACCTGAAGCTCGATCTTTTGAATGTGAAGAAAAAGATGATCAGAATCGCGCAGAAAGACCGCCTGCCGGAATTCCTGTTCCAGCAGAAGAAGAAAGGTTTCAGCGTTCCGGTTTCCAAATGGATGGGCGGCAGTCTATCCGCGCATGCCAATGACGCGCTTGCCAACCCGGCGCTGAATGGCGTTTTCGACAAGCAGGCGTTGAACGCCATGTATCAGGATCATGTCGCTGGGGTGCGCGATAATGGCCTCGCGCTGTTCAATACGATCATCCTGTCGAAATGGCTGAAGAACTGACTGGAAAATCCGCCTTTTCGGCCTAGTTTATAGTTATTCAGGCAATGGAGAGATGATGAAAACCTATCACAAAGACCAGACGGCCATCGATAAACTCAATGACATGCAAAAACGCGTGACGCAGCAAAACGCCACCGAACCGGCGTTCCGCAATGAATTCTGGGACCACAAGGAAAAAGGCATTTACGTCGATATCGTGTCCGGTGAACCGCTTTTCGCGTCATCGGATAAATTCGACTCGGGCTGCGGCTGGCCGAGCTTCACGAAACCGATTCAATCGGCGCGCGTGATCGAGCATCATGACGACAGTTACGGCATGCATCGCACCGAAGTCCGGTCGAAGGACGGGGATTCGCATCTCGGGCATGTCTTCCCGGACGGTCCGCGCGCTACCGGAGGATTGCGGTACTGTATCAATTCGGCTTCGCTGCGTTTTATCCCGAAAAGCGAGCTGGCGGCGGAAGGTTATGCGGAATTCGAGAAGTTTCTCGAGAAGGAGAATATATGAGCATAGAGAAAGCAATTCTGGCCGGTGGCTGTTTCTGGGGCGTGGAGGAACTGGTTCGCGCGTTTCCGGGCGTGGCCGATACGAATGTCGGCTATACCGGCGGGCAATTCGAGAATCCGACCTATAAAGATATGACGACAGGCAAGACCGGTCATGCCGAGGCGATCGAGATCAGTTTCGATACCGATAAAACGGATTTCACGAAAATACTGGAGTATTTCTTCCAGCTGCACGACCCGACGACAAGAAACCGTCAGGGCAACGATATCGGCACGCAATACCGTTCGGCGATTTTCTACCTGAATGATGAGCAGAAGCGCGTGGCTGAGGGGGTTATCGCGAAGCTCGACGCGTCAGGGAAATGGCCGGGAAAAATCGTGACGGAAGTGGTTCCGGCTTCGAAATTCTATGCGGCTGAAGATTACCATCAGGATTACCTGCGCAAAAACCCCGGTGGTTATACCTGTCACTGGGTACGTCCGAACTGGGCCGCCTGAGGTCGGGCCTGTCCTCGCGTGAGGCTCTGTGATAAAATATCCCGGTAGATCATTTATCGGGATATTTTCATGACAATACTGGTTACAGGCGGCGCGGGCTTTATCGGATCGAACTTCGTTCTTGAATGGCTGGGCCATTCGGACGAGACAGTCGTCAATCTCGACAAGCTGACCTATGCCGGTAATCTCGATAATTTAAAAAATATCAAGGATGATGTACGTCATGTTTTCGTCAAAGGCGATATCGGCGATCGCGACCTTGTTAAAAAGATTTTGAACGAACACCGTCCGCGCGCGGTTCTGAATTTCGCGGCGGAGTCGCATGTCGACCGTTCGATCGACGGTCCGGCGGAATTCGTGCAGACGAATATCGTTTCCACTTTCAACCTGCTTGAGACCTGCCGCGCCTATTGGGAAAAACTGGAGGGCACGGATCAGCAAAATTTCCGATTTCTCCATGTATCGACGGATGAAGTCTATGGTTCGCTCGCGGCGACAGACCCGGCGTTCACGGAAGATAATAAATACCAGCCGAACAGTCCTTATTCAGCATCGAAAGCATCATCCGACCATTTGGTGCGCGCATCGCATCACACATATGGCCTGCCGGTGCTTACCACCAATTGCTCGAATAACTACGGACCGCTGCAGTTTCC
>JBEHYB010000070.1:0-13521 GCA_048498395.1 Pseudomonadota bacterium | reverse complement strand
GACAGGCCGACCGCGAAGTCACAGATATCGATCATCTCCTGCACTTCCCCAAGACCTTCAGATAAAATCTTGCCGGCTTCGATAGTAACGAGCCGACCCAGATCATCTTTCGCCTTGCGAAGCTCCTCGCCATACAGGCGCACAAGCTCGCCACGCACGGGTGCCGGAACCGATTTCCATTCTTCAAAAGATGCACACGATTTTTGTATGGCAGATTCAGTATCGGCGAGCGTATTGACGGCAAGTTTCGCGATTTCGCTACCGTCGATCGGTGAATGCACGACGAGATTTCCGCCCTGCAACAATTTCTTATCGACACCAAGTTTCTGCAGAAGATCAGATACCGCTTTTTGCATTGAAATCCTCGACTTGTGACAGGCGCGGACGTAATTCACCGGCCTCTTCCAATATAGGATACGCTATAGATGCCATTAAACTGTTAATACGGCGCAGATCGCGGATAATATCCATATGCAGGTCGGAAGTCGCGAGCGTCTCAGGAATCCCCTGCTGCATGCGACCCATATGGTTGATAGATGCCTGTAATTCCGCCTGTTTGATCATCGCCTTGTCTTCAACCAGCTGACGCGCCAGTTTCGCGTCGCCGGAAATAAACACTGTCTGCGCGAGGCGCATGCTTTCCAGCACCAGACGGAACAGATTGTTCAGTTCCAACAGGCCCTGCGAGGAAAAGTTCTTCTTATCTTTCAGTTTTTTCTCGGCGAGATAAAGCAGGCTCTTGTCGATAATATCGCCGACATGTTCGAGATTGGTCGCGAAGGTCAAAATCTGGAAATGACGCTTGGCTTCCGCCCCGTTCATCGCTTCAGACCCCAGACGCACGAGATGGTTCTTGATCGCGCGGTACAGGCGGTCAATCGAGGCATCGGTTTCACGTGCACGCTCGACGAGGCTCAGATCTTTTTTCTGGAAGGCGTTCCAGGCCTGCTGGTACATCTGGTCAAGCAGGTCAGCCATCCGCAGGGACTCGCGCGCCGCGTTGGTCAGGGCAACAGTCGGGGTTTCGATCGAATGTTCATCGAGATATTTCGGCAACGATACGTCGTTTTCATCCGACCTGTCAGGGATGGCGAGCGCCGAAAGTTTTGTCACCAGGTTAAGGAGCGGCAGGAACACGGCGGCGAGCAGGATATTAAACGCCATGTGGAAATCGACGACGCTGCGCGGGCTCGTCATATGATATTGCGCGAGCACGTCCGGCAGGCCGCCGATAAAGCACAGGCATATCAGCACCGCGACAAGACGCATGATCAAGGTCGCGACAGAAATACGCGCGGCTTCGGGCGTGTCCTTGGCAACCGTCATCAACGGCGCAATCGCCCCGCCGATATTGGCACCGAGCGTGAGAACGATGGCGAGAGGTATCGACATCAGCCCCGTATGCACCATCGACATCAAGAGCAGCACGATGGCGAGCGATGAATGGAAAAGCCATGTAATCAACGAACCCACAATAACGGCGAGAAACGGATCGTTCTCAAGCGGCTTTAGAATAAACGGCAGTGTTTCGGATCCCTGTAACTGTCCGGCATTCGCCTTGATGAGCGAGAGCGCGAGCATCATCAGCCCAAGCCCGACCAGAATGCGGCCTATCTGACGCAGCGGGCCGGACTGGTTCTTCCCGGCATAAAAGAAGTAACCGGCGATCAGGAAAATAGAGGCGAGCCATGACAGGTCGAAGCTCAATACCTGCGCGACAAAAGTCGTCCCGACATATGCGCCGAGCACGACCGCAAGCCCCATCGTCGTGCTGATGAGTTTCTGTCCCGCGAAACTCGCGATAATCATCGAGGTCGCCGTCGAACTTTGCAAAAGGGTCGTAACCCCTATCCCGGTAAAGAATGCCGTGACGCGGTTCTTGGTGCTGACCGCGATAATCTTGCGTAATTCCACCCCGAAAGCGCGGGTAACGCCGTTCCGGACCAGGCGAAGGCCGAAAAGCAGGAGGCAAACGCCACCGATAATATGCAGGAGAATGATACTGGGCATGGAAAGGATGGGTAAATGTGCGAATTATTAGTATAGAATCGTAACGTGAAAGCCCTGTCATTGCAACGGTTTGCATAAAAGTTTGATAGACAGGATTTGCCATATAGATAAAGATTTTAATAGCAGCGCGGCTCGAACCTATCTGTCATCCCGAGCGAAGCCGAGGGATCTCACCTTGGGATAGATGGGATGTCTCGGCTTCGCTCGACATGACAGGAAGACGGTAACTACTAGGACGGATCTAAAACCCGATTGAGACTTCGTCGAGATAGATCGCTTCTTCCGCCGTGCTCTCGCGGCCCAGCGCCGCGTTACGGTTCGGAAAACGTCCGAATTTCTCGATCGTCCGCAAATGACGCACGGCATATTCATAGCCCAGCGGATCTTCATCCTTCATGCTTTCGAACAATTCAACGCTGCGCTTCTGGTCTTCGATATTCTCGCTGTGCTCGAACGGCAGATATATGAAACGGCGCTTGGTCTGCGGGATCACCTGGTCGAACCCTTTCGAGATCGCGTCGCGGGCGATCGAGAGCGCTTTCGCGTCGCTCTCAAACGCGCGCGGCGTATTGCGGAACATATTTCGCGGGAACTGGTCGAGAATGATGATCAGCGACAGGCATCCGTCGGCATCTTTGGCCCAGCCGTCGCAGAACCCCTCTTTCGTCATGTCATACAGGGATGAAAAACGCTCGCGGATCATGTCGTCGAAAACGGAATTCTTCTGAAACCATTGCACAGGCGCTGTCTCGACAAACCAGAAATCGAGAACCTCGCGTTGTGAATCTTTCATATCGGCTTATTTTTTCTCGATCATCTTGAGATATTTTCTCTCATTCCGGTCGGCGAGCCAGGACAGGAATGCCGCCGGCAGGAACGGAACGATAAATATCGCAAGGGTAAAAGGGTTTTTAAGGGCTTCCATCATCTTGCCCTCGATATTGGCGACATACAGCACCATGAACACGACAAGTCCGAGCACGACAAAGACCATGGATACGGCCCTGTAGAACTTGGACTTGATCAAGAATTCCCTTGGATGCGGAGGTGCCTTTGCCATTATATCGCTTTTGGTCTTCCAACCCTTAAATAGTATAAACTAGATCTTAGTGCGCATTTGACCAGATCTTGCGTTTTACGCCGTACATAATAGCGGCAAACAACGCGAGGAAGATACTGACCTTAACGCCCATTCTCTTTCTCTGTTCCATTTCAGGCTCGGCGGCCCAGGTCAGGAACTGTGCAACGTCCTTGGCGTACTGATCGACAGTCTGAGGTGTTGCCGCATCTTCATAGGCTACCTGACCGTCGCTCAAAGGCTTGGGCATGGCGATAATATTGCCGTCCTTGACCTTGTTATAGTGCTGACCTTCCAGAAGCTTCATGCCTTCCGGAGGATCAGTATACCCTGTAAGTATACCATAAACATAATCCGCTCCGCCATGTCTTGCCTTGGTAATCAGGGAAAGATCCGGTGGAAGCGCGCCGTTGTTAGCAAACATCGCCGCTTTTGCGTTTGGAAACGGATTCTTAACCTTGTCTGACGGACGGCCCGGACGTTCGAACATTTCGCCTTCGTCATTCGGTCCGTCGGTCACGGTCACTTCTGCCGCGATCGTCTTGATCTGGGCATCGGAATAGCCCAGCGCGCCCAGGTGACGGTAGTACATTTTATCAAGGCCATGGCAGGCCGAGCAGACTTGCTTGTACACAAGGAAACCGCGTTGCAGCGCCGCGCGATCATACGTGCCGAACGGCCCGTTGAACGACCAGTCGAGATGCGGCAGGTGATGTTCGGCTTTCGCCTCCTCTGCAGCCTGTGCCGGCAGGATCATTGCACCAAGAAGAAGTGTCGAGAGAAAAGTTTGTTTAAACATAGAAGTCCTCATTAGTGTTTCTTGGCGAGTACCGCATCATGGATGCTGGCAGGCATTGGTTTCGCAACTTCGTGCTTGTTCAGGTACGGGATAATGACCAGGAAGAAGCTGAAGTAGTAAAGTGTCAGCAACTGGGAAACCAGCGTCGTCGTGATCGGGCCGATCAATGGCAGATCCGGCAGCATGCCGCCCATTTTGCCAAGGATGAAAACGGCAACGACCAGGACAATCAACGCCGCGCGGAAGCACGGACGATAGACCGCGCTGCGGACCGGGTGCGTATCGAGGAACGGGAACACGAACAGGATGGCGATCGAGCCGAACATGGTCAGAACGCCGCCGAGCTTGGCTTCAATCACGATAATATGTGTGAGCGGGATGCCTGCCTGCGGGAAGAACGCGCCGGCCAGTCCTACAGCCGCCAGCAGGCCGCCGACGAAGAGAATAGCCAGGTTTTTCTTATTCGCGTAATCGGCGTTCATCATGAATACCTGCACGCCGTAATAGACGACACCGGCAAGCCCGACGATCATCACCGGGTTGATATCGAAGTTGATCGCGCGCAGCATCGCGTAGAACGGCAGGAAGTACCATTCAGGAACGATGTGGGCCGGCGTGACCAGCGGGTTCGCAGGAATATAGTTGTCGGTATGACCCAGCGCGTTCGGGAAGAAGAACGTCGCGATCACGAACGCGATCAGGAATACGAGGATGCCGAAGCTGTCCTTGATCGTGTAGTAAGGATGGAAAGGAACCGTATCCTGGTTGCTCTTTACATCGATACCTGTCGGGTTGTTCGAACCCGTGACATGCAGCGCCCAGACGTGCAGGAACACGACCGCGCAGATGACGAACGGCAGCAGGAAGTGCAGCGAGAAGAAACGGTTCAGTGTCGGGTTGTCGACGGAGAAACCGCCCCACATCCAGGTCACGATGCCTTTACCGACGACGGGTATGGCCGAGAACAGGTTGGTAATAACGGTCGCGCCCCAGAAGCTCATCTGGCCCCATGGCAGAACGTAACCCATGAAAGCTGTCGCCATCATCAGGAGGAAGATCAGAACGCCGATCATCCACAGGAGTTCGCGCGGCTTCTTGTAAGAGCCGTAATACATGCCGCGGAAGATGTGAACGTAAACAGCGATAAAGAAGAATGACGCGCCGTTCATGTGGATGTAACGGATCAGCCAGCCATAGTTCACGTCGCGCATGATGCGTTCGACAGAGTCAAAAGCGAGGTGCGTGTTGGCGACATAGTGCATCGACAGGGTGATACCCGTGATGATCATCACGACCAGCATAACCATGGCGATCGCGCCAAAGTTCCAGAAATAGTTGAAGTTCTTCGGTGTCGGGAACGTGCCGTATTCTTTCTGCAGGAAAGAAAAGACTGGCAGACGTGAATCAATCCATTCTACGACTGGATTTTCGAAAGGTGTGCGGGGACCGGCGCTCATTTAGTTTAACTCCTGAATAGTTTTCTTAACCGATACGGATCAATGTATCGCTGACGAATGTATATGTCGGCACTTCGAGATTTTTCGGTGCCGGGCCTTTACGGATACGGCCTGACGTATCGTATTGCGAACCGTGGCATGGGCAGAACCAGCCGTTGAATTCGCCTTTAACTTCACCCTGTTTCTGACCCAATGGCACGCAACCAAGGTGTGTGCAGATACCGACCATCACAAGCCATTCCGGTTTTTTCACGCGGTCTTTATCGGCCTGCTTGTCGCGCAAGGTCGACACATCGACTTCTTCCGCCTGTTTGATTTCGTCCGGTGTCCGGCGGCGAATGAACACAGGCTTGCCGCGCCACATGACGGTGATCGCCTGACCGACCTGGATCGGTGTCAGGTCGACTTCCGTGGTCGACAGCGCGAGCGTGTCCTGTGCGGGATTCCATTGATCGATGAACGGCCAGGCAACGGAACCCGCGCCAACAGCAGCCATCGCGCCTGCTGTCATGAAAAGGAAGTCGCGGCGTGTGCCGCCGTCTGAATTATCTGAATGATCGGTGCTCATTTTTTGCTTCAAGAAAGGGTGTATTAGAGTTTCATAAGGGTATACTTTAAAACCCGGGCCGTGACAATCCGCCGCAGCCCTGAATTCCCCGCCCTTTTCGGCCAGGAATCAGCCTATGTCAAGGTTTTAGGCATTATTTATTGACATAACGGGAACGGTTTTGTAGGTATCCCCCATTATGAGTACATCAAAAGAACTGAGTCAATTAAGAGCGGAATATGCCGCCTATAACCCGAAGAACCCACCAAAGGCTTTCAAGGTTCCCGATCTGGGTCCCCGGGTGCCGGGGGGTGTATCGTCCGAACAGGCATCGATATTAGCCGGGCATTTTTCTTTCCTGATGAGGATCATTCTGACCGGCGCGGAAGAAAACGCGGATGTTTCCCGTGAACTTGAAATTCTCGTCTCAGTGATAACAAACTCGGCAAAGGCAAAAGACGTACCGCCCTCAATCCACAAGATGTACGCCCATTTCACGGCAAGCTTCTTTTCGGCGCTGAGCGCCGAGCATAAAAATATAGTTTTCAGCCAGCTTCACAAGCATAACATGCTTGAAGGCATCCTGGCATCGACCCCGCAACTGGTCAGCATGGGCAATCCGCATTTGCCGCCCATGTTGCAAATTGAAATCCAGAATTTTCTGCAAACACAAAAAACATCAGCCGCCCCTGCGCCGGAAAATCCCCCGTCATATGAACACGCATCGGACCGGTTCAAAGAACTGCGATTACAACTCAATAACACCATGGAAAGAATAAAGAAGAGTGGAGATGACGCGGAACCACCAGAAAAAGTACTGAGCGATTGCGAAAACATCCTTATTCAACTTATTGTGACCGGGTATCAGGAAAATTGCGATCTTACCTCTTTCGCCTATGATTTATACAAAGGCTATCGGAACTTCGATCATGCGGAAAAATTCGGGTCCCGCAAAGAATTCAAAAAAACCAATATCATCGCGACATTGAGCAAAGCACAACAGTTAGAACTGTTCGCGGCCTTGAAACCGACCGGCTATCTGGAACAGATCGCGCAACTCAATGTGATCCCGAAACCTGTCAGGGACAATATCAACGCGTTTTTAAAAAACGCGCCTGAGCAAAGCAACACCGCTGGAAAAGCACCGTCAAAATATGAGGAGCTGCTTGGAAAATATATTGAAGCGAAAAATAAGTGGAACAGCGCTGCGTCACTGACAAAATCAATGCCTGCGTCCAGCATCCGTTTCACGGCAAATCATAAAAAAGATCTCAGCCAGATCGCCCTGAATTATTATTACTATTCGATCGCCGTCATCATCGAAGCGCGCAGAAACAATATCGATAAATTCAATACCATCGTTCCGGCCTTCGTCAACTCGGTCAGGCAATACGATCCCGAAAGCGCGGAATTGAGCGCAAATGCAAAAAGCCAGGCAAAGACATGGTTCAAGCTTGCTTTCGGAAAAATAAGTAATGCCGATCTCGTTCTGTTATTCGAAGCTCTCGAAGATGACGGCACGCTGGAAGAGCTGCTGACGAAACCAGTGCTGCCCCTGTCCGTCGTCAAACAGGGTAGAAAATGGCGAGAGGCGCGACTGGCTGCGCCCGCACAGGATACCGGACAGGATGACGAAGCAACGCCATTGCAAAAACTTCTCGCGGAAGTCGTTGTCACCAATAAACCGGAAACCGACGCGAGCAAATTACGCCATCACCAGCTGTTCGCGCTGATCCTGATCGAGGCTCATAAAACCGGCCAGACGGGAATAGCCGTCCTATATGCGGAAATGCTCTCAACGTTGCTTCTGCAAAAGAACGTCAATAGGGAAGTCCTTGAGCAGGAAAAACGCTGGTACAAACAGGCCTTCAAAACCATAAGCCGGGACGATCTCTTCGTCCTGTTCGACGCACTGCATACGCACGGCCAGTTATCGGAACTGTTAGAGCAGCCGAACATGCTGCCATTCGCCGTCAACCTGCAGGCTAAAAACTGGCTGCGGGATAAAATGGCCGCTGCGCCTGAAAACGAAATTCCAGCTGAAGAAATATCAGAAGAAGTACCGGAAGAAATGACGGACGAAGCTGAAGACGCGCTCAAAGTCGTGATCGTCGACGATCTGTTGCCGGAAGGCGAGAGCGACGATATCGGCGTGCTCGGGCTGAGAGGCCGCGAGTTCGAAGAAGCGAAAGCCGTTCGTACCCAGCCGCGTTTCGAATGGATCCGCGAAGCGCTTCTCGAAGACGGTTTTTCACTGCGCGACATGGTTCACTACGAAGGCAGAAAATTCGAAGGCATCGACCCGAGACGCAATCCTTATGCCGTACTTGAGATCTGCAAAGACGATCATCATTTCCAGGTCGCTTTCTGCGACATCATGGGCAACGCCACCTATGTCATTAAAAATCCCGTCGACCTCGAAAACACGAAAATAGAAATCGCCGAGCTGAAGAAGCGAGACGATGTATTCCAGTTCAGCTGTTACAACAGGGAACAGCTGGTCTATAACATGCGCCATTACGCCTATACTGCGCTCGATGAACTCGGCAGGCAGCTGAAAACGCGCATCGGCTGGGGCGATAAAAAAGACCTCCTGATCAATGCCATCTGCAACGACTATATTGAAAGCGGGCAGATATGGAGAGCCACCGACCATACGATCATCAAACTTGGTGAACAGGAAACGACACGCAAACGCGCCTATTATGCCTTATATAGCGGCACGATCCCCGGTCTTGAACATGTCAAAAATTTTCGTGGCCTGCTGGAACATGCTCTGGGTCCTCTCGATTCCCGGATTGCCTATGCCCCGGCCCAGCCAGGACCGGGACCCGACGGCCCTGCCCCTGCCCCTGCCCCTGCGCCGGAACCTGAACAGGCACCGGAAGAAACGCCGAAAATCAGCATCCGCGATATCTTTAAAAAAGCGGTCACTTATATGCAGACCAATAACGCTTTATATGAAGACGCGGAAATGGACGAACTGTTCACGAACGGCAAAGACGGTATCGCGGACCTGGCAACCATGGTCGACGAGCCGGAGCGTATCGGCTGCCTGAAAGACTTCCTGGTCGCTGCCGGACTGGCATCGAACTTCCATGGCCATGTCATCCCGGCTTCGCCCGAGACGATCAAGCAGTTTGCAAGGTTTCTCGCTCCTCTGTAGGATGGCACGATGAACCTCGCCGCCTACCAGCCGGATATACCCCAGAATGTAGGAGCCCTGATGCGGCTCGCCGCCGGGTTCGACGTGCCGCTCGACCTGATCGAGCCTTTCGGCTTTCCATGGGACGAACGCAAGATCAAGCAGTCCGCTATGGATTATTTCGAAGTCGCCAAAATGCGCCGCTATAAAAGCTGGAACAACTATATAGAGTGCAACCAGAATAACCGCATTATCCTTATGACAACGAAGGCCTCGACCCCTTATACGGAATTCAAATTCCAGCAGAACGACATTCTTTTACTGGGACGCGAAAGCGCGGGCGTGCCGGAGGAAGTCCATAATTACGCGCATGAGCGCGTCTTTATCCCGATGAGCCCGAAAATCCGTTCTTTTAATGTGGCAATGTCGGGCGCGATCGTCCTCGCCGAAGCGCGGCGGCAGCTATCTCTGGGCGGGCAAGCCTAAAGCGACTTCAGCCATTTCTTCTCGAACTTCTCAAGCTCGGCTTTGATCGCAGGTCCCGGTTTCATGCCCCGGTCGATCAGGTCCTGCCCGCGCAATGGCAGAACCGGGCGCTCCATGTTCCGTAAAAGAGAGATCCATTTCTTCGCCTGCGCCACCGGTACGCGGTCCAAAATCAGCCGTGAAACGAGCGTCAGCTCGGCGATTTCAGCGCCGTGACGATAAAGCAGGACTTTAAGTTCATGCGTGGAAATTTTCTTGAATTTTTTAAGAGAAACGACCGCGCCATCCATTTGTTTCTGCTGAATATTTTTAAGACGCAGCCTATTTTCGATACGAACAGTTCCGGATTTGGAAAATCCAGCAAGAATAAGAAGACCGAGCGATACGAAATCGACATCTTCCAGTTTTTTCAGATAGTTGAAATCTGGTGCTTCAAATTTTGCATTTACAAGTCCGTTCAAGACTTTGTGATCGATCATCAGCGGGATGATTTTCGCGACATTATCGCTTAATAAAATTTTGCAGAGTTCCTGCGTAACCCGTTCTTTTGAAAGAGTCTTTATACCCGAAGATTGCGATTTGCAGGCGACGAGTGCACGCTGATCAGGACGGCCCGTACCATAGTAAGCATGGAAGCGGAAAAAACGGAAAATGCGCAGGTAATCTTCCCTGATCCGCGCGACCGGATCGCCGACGAAAATGATTTTGCCGCGCTTCAAATCGGCAAGACCATCCCCCAGCGGGTCATAGATATTTCCCGAAATATCCGCCAGCAGGGTATTGAGCGTGAAGTCGCGGCGGCGCGCATCCTCCACCCAGTCGTCCGTATAGGCGACTTTAGCGCGCCTGCCATCGGTTTCGATATCATGGCGCAGCGTCGTAATCTGGAAAGTCTCGTGTTTAAAAATCGCCGTAACAGTTCCGTGATCGATCCCCGTCGGGATGACATTCGCCCCGGCTTTTTTGAGGCGCGCCGTAACTTCCGAAGGTGATAATTTCGTCGCAAGGTCGATATCCGACACCGGCTTGCCAAGCAGCATGTTGCGGACACAGCCGCCGACAAAGAGAACGAGCGGCTCTTTCTCACCGTCCTGAAGCGCGGCAAAGATCCTGCGCGCGGCATCACTCGCCATTAAACCTTTCAGCTTAATCTTCCCCGATTTCTTCATGCCGCCTTACCAAGCATATGCCATTCAGATCCCGCCCTGACCCCGAGCATCCCGTCCTTTTCGGTCGCGATTGCGGCCAGTTGATAAAAAACATTACGCCCGAGGCGTGCCCTCAGGCCGCTTCTTACCTCGACATAAGGCACGCCGTCTTCGAGGGTAAAGCTTTTGCGCTCATCAAGCGTCACACGCTCGTCGAAATTGGTGATCAGGACCAGCCTGTCATCTTCCATATTGTAACGCGTAATGACGAACGGCACATCTTCGACCTCTACACCATACACATCGTTGGGCGGTGCCTTGAGCCAGTATTTGCCGCCATCGTCGCGCGAGAGGCCTTTCCCGGCGAATTTCCCCATGCCCGCACCGGCAAAGAGCTTTGAAATCCTCTCGTTCTTTATCGGCCCTACCCCCATCGCCGGGTCATGGCAGTACCAGTTGCCGTCGCGATCGATCGTGAACTGGTAACCTTCGGCCATTTTCCGGGCATGGTCATAGTTTTTAAACGGGATATCTTCTTTCAGCATGCCGCCCAGTCTACCAAATATGCTAGAAATACAAAATCAACAAAAGGACCAGTCATGACCGCCCTGAACACCGCTCCAGCCGAGAAACTGTTGTCCGATGCTAGTGCCGACCTCGCGCAAATACGGTCGGAAATCGCCCAGGTCATTTTCGGCCAGGACGAGGTCATCGAAAAAACACTCATCAGCATTCTGGCCGGCGGCCATGTCCTTCTGATCGGTGCGCCGGGGCTGGCCAAGACCTTGCTGGTCGAAACGATCGCCACCGTGCTCGGCCTGAATACGAGCCGCATACAATGTACCCCCGACCTGATGCCGTCGGATATTTTGGGATCGGAAGTTCTCGAACAGGCCGATAACGGCAAACGCTCTTTCCGCTTTATCGAGGGCCCGGTCTTTACCCAACTCCTGATGGCTGACGAAATCAACCGCGCCTCTCCGCGTACGCAATCCGCACTTTTGCAGGCGATGCAGGAACGCCGCGTGACGGTCAATGGTCACGCGCATGAACTCCCGACACCGTTCCATGTTCTCGCCACGCAAAACCCGATCGAGCAGGAAGGCACCTACCCGATGCCCGAAGCCCAGCTCGACCGTTTCCTGATGCAGGTGGACGTGACATACCCAACGATCGAAGCCGAGCGTAAAATGCTGCTCGTCACCACATCGAGCATCACCGGCAAAGCGGAAAAAATACTCGACACGTCGCGATTGGGCCAGTTGCAGGCGATCGTGCGCGATATCCCGGTCGGTGATCAGGTCGTCGCCGCTATCCTGAAATTGATCCGCTCATTGCGCCCCGATGACGAGAGCGCGTCGGATGAGGTGAAGAAATATGTCAGCTGGGCGCCGGGGCCGCGCGCCGCGCAGTCATTGATGCTCTCCTGCAAGGCCCGCGCATTGTACGAAGGCCGCGGCACGCCGTCGGTCGACGATGTCGTCGCGCTTGCGCTCCCCGTTTTGAAACACCGCATGGCGCTCAACTACGCCGCCCGCGCCGATCAGGTCGAGCTGGACGCGCTGATCGCTACATTGACGCGCAGCCTGTAACCGGGCTTATCAAATGGCCCTGCCTTTCTTTATACAAAAAAGAGAAACGCCAGAGACGCTTCGCAGGAAAGCGGAAATCCTGCTCGCCCGCGCCGCCGATTTTCCGTCGAAATCTGGAGGACGGTTTTCATCGGGCGATAACCGCCTGAAACGCGCAGGCCGCGAAGGCGATTTCCGCCAGTTCCGCAATTACAATGACCATGATCGCCCGCAGGATATCGACTGGAAACGCTCAGGCCGCTCGGACGATATCCTCGTTAGAGAGCGCGAAAAGAACCAGCGGCGGATTTTTGACATTCATATCCAGAATGACAATGGCATGCATTTCCATTCAATCCCCGCAATACCGACCAAATACGAGGCGGCGGGAATTTTTGCGCTTGGCCTGGCGCTATACGCACGCGGCAATCATGAAAGCGTTTTGTATAACAGCGAGAGCGTCAACACAGATGAGATGGCGCATATTATCCTGGACGCAAAGACCCGCGATCATTTCCAGACGAAACGAAACGCCATTACAATCCTGATCGGCGATTTTACCGACAGGATAGAAAATCTCGAGAAGATTTTTTCATCCATCGCCGCGCGCCATGTGCTGTTGCTGCAGATTCTCGATCCCGCTGAGCTCGAACTGCCCTATGCGGGGCGGGTTATTTTCGAAAACACGGCGACGCAGGCGACCGTCAACAATGTTGATGCGCTGCGCTCTGAATACAAAGCCGCGTTGCAATCGCATCTCGATGACATCAAAGCCTATGCCGCGAAAAAGCAATGGCATTACGACCTGATGCGCAGCGACCGGGATTTCCTTGCCTATTTCAACCGTGCGCTGAAAGTTATCGGTGATCTCTCATGAGCGGATTGCCCCTCGCCTTCATGAACCCCTGGGCGCTTGCCGGATTGATCGCGCTGCCGGTCCTGTGGGTCATTTTGCGTTTCCTGCCGCCACTGCCGAAAAAGATTTTTCTCCCCACCACAAGATTCCTGCTCGGCCTGAAAAATAATGAGACGACACCCGATACCGCGCCGTGGTGGCTGATCCTGCTGCGCCTGTCGATACTTGCCGCGCTGATCCTTGCTTTCGCGGGGCCTGTTCTCAATCCGCAAAAGCCGATGTCGTCGTCCGACCCTTTGCGCCTTGTCTTCGATGATGGCTGGGCTTCGGCGCAGACCTGGAATCTGCAAATGGACAGGGCGGAACAAATCCTCGATGAAGCCGCTAAAGCGAACCGTCCCGTGCAGCTGATCCGCGCGACGCG
>JBEHYB010000069.1:0-13700 GCA_048498395.1 Pseudomonadota bacterium | reverse complement strand
GTCAGGGCATCGGTCAGCGCCATCGACAGTGAAATCTCGTAATTCGCACGCAGACGCTCCTGGAAGCGGCGGCGGCGGATCTGCGTTCTTACGCGCGCCAGAAGCTCGTTACGGTCTACCGGGCGCATAATATAGTCATGCGCACCGATCTCGAGGCCATGCGCGACTTTCGGCAGGTCTTCCTCGTTTCCAAGCATGATGATCGGGCAGTTTCGTGTTTTCTCGTTCGAGCGAAGATGCGAGCAGAAACGCAGGCCGTCCTCGTCTTTCAGGTTGAGCGAGACGATAATCAGGTCAAAATCGTTCTGGTTGATATGCTGAAGGGCCGCGATACCGTTATCGGCCTGCGTGACGAGATCGTTATCGCGCATCAAGGTTTCGCGGATCTTGTTCACTTCAAACGCCATATCCTCGACGACAAGCACCCGCGCCTTATCGACAGGCTGCGTCATCACGGTTGAATTCTCATCGACCACGCCAAGCTGGGACGCGGTCGTCTCACGCGCGCGCCATTCATCGACGGTCATCTTCAGGCGCACCAGCGAGCGGACACGCGCCATCAATGCGATATCGTTAACAGGCTTGGACAGGAAATCATCCGCGCCGCTTTCAAGGCCGCGCACGCGGTCTTCGGTATCGGTCAGCGCCGTCACCATGACAACCGGAATATGAGCGACAGCCGGATTTTCCTTGATGCGGCGACAGACTTCAAAACCGTCCATACCGGGCATCATCACATCGAGCAGCACGAGATCCGGGCTGTGCTCGACAACTTTTTTCAAAGCTTCCTCACCGCTTGACGCAGTGACGACTTCGTAATATTCGCCATGCAGCTTGGCTTCAAGCAGCTTCACATTGGGAAGAATATCATCAACGATAAGAACGCGCGCAGACATGCTGTTTGGTCCCTATGCCTGTGCTTCGGGAACGGAAGCTTCGGAAGCCACGGCAGGCGTGCTTTCCGGCTCAAGATATTTACGTACCGTCTCAAGGAACTTGGTCACGGAAATCGGTTTTGAAATATAATCTTCACACCCGCCTTCGCGGATTTTCTGTTCGTCGCCTTTCATGGCGAAGGCCGTCACGGCGATAACAGGAATGGATTTCAATTCGTCATCTTCCTTCAACCAGCGCGTTACATCGAGACCTGAAATTTCAGGCAACTGAATATCCATCAGGATCAGGTCCGGTTTTTCCTCACGCGCCATTTTCAAAACATTGTGCCCATCTTTGGTCTGGACCGTGCCAATACCATGGGCTTCAAGCAGATCATGAAAAAGCTTCATGTTCAGTTCGTTGTCTTCGACAATCAGGACTTTCTTACTCATTTAAATCTTTAGCTCCCTTATCGGATTCATCTATAGCTTAATCTCAATATCTTAATTTTTACATTTCTCGGGCGCGACTTTTTCAAGCGCCACCAGTTTCTGCCTCACCGAGAAATCAGAATACTCGATCAGCATATCACTGATTATGCCGTTTTCGTGAAAAACCATCGATAATTCATAATCCGACGAAGCCTCGTCGGTTTTTGTCGGGAAAAAAGCCATCCTTACATTCCAATAAGGGGTATTTATTAAAGATTCATCAATAGGGTCGGCTCCCGATGGCTTAAACCCACTTTCCTTTTTTAACGGTGACGCAACAGCCGCGATTTTCGGTCCTATAAAAGAATTTATATCAACCGGCCCGTCATCATCACTTCCGTCGAAAATCTGGACGTTAAAGAATTTCTTTCCCTGACGCGCCTGAGCGAGCAGGTTTATCGTATGCTGTGTCGGAAATAATGTACCCTTCGCAAGGTCAAAAGCCAGACCTTCGGGAATGGAATATTCAGCTTTGCCCGTGCCATTCGCGCCGAGCATATTCGCCTTGCCGCGTAATTCTTCATATATTTCGCCGTCGCGCTTGCGACGTGAAGAAAAATTCAGATTTTTGCCGTCGAATGTTTCAAAGGTCGAAAAATCGCTGCTGATATTGAGGCTCGGACTATCGGCGTATTCATAGTCGAGACTGAAACGGTGGTTGGTGATCCAGCCTTCACAGGAGGGTTTCCATTCGTAATACATTTTGCCGCTGATATTGACCATCTGCGAGCCGTTCTTGGTCGAGGTCAGGCGGACTTCGTACAGCGCCTTATGCGGCACGAGGCTTTGCGCAGGGCTGACTACAATACTCGCCGCGGGTTTAGCGGCGGCCACGCCAGCCGAGGCTTCCGGGGCCGCATAGGCGTAGCCCGCGCTCCAGCACATAAATCCTGTAATAGCATACATAAGTAGGGGAGGGGATTTCCGCCCGGGCATCTAGAACCTTTTGGCAAAACTTTGGGAAAAATTAGTCTTAAACCACCCTACATCAGACCCGGTTTTCTGAAAAGCCGGAACTCCCCATCAGGCGGGAAAGATTATCCGCTACGGCATGGATCATATTTGCCTATGGGCAAAAAACCGATTCGTTAAGCTATTGATTTATATGGAATGTCCTTATGCAAACTCTGGCACGGATCTCGCAAGGATAGAAATACCCTGAAGTTGAAAACATATCTGCTGCTATTCCCTCCCCCACACCCTGAAAAGCAGCAGGTTTGAAAAAGGCCCGGCCAGTGAGTATTCCCTCTCACCAGCCGGGCCTAAATTTTATTCCGGAGAATTAAGCCGATTTTTTCTCGACGGCCTTGATCGGCTCCACGATGCGCAGGTGAAGATCTTTCAACTGCTCGGGTGTCGCCGTGCTCGGCGATCCCATCATCTGGTCTTCATAAGCGCCATTCATCACGAAGGCATAAACTTCGCGCAGGTTAGGCTCATCTGCCAGCAGCATGACGATACGGTCGATCCCGAACGCACAGCCACCGTGCGGCGGCGCGCCGAAGCGGAAAGCGTTCAGCATGCCTCCAAATTTCTTCTCAAGCACGTCGCGATCATAGCCGGCGATCGCAAAGGCTTTTTCCATGATATCCGGACGGTGGTTACGAATACCGCCCGAGCAAAGCTCATAACCGTTACAGACGCAGTCATACTGCGTGGCCATTACGGTCAGCGGGTCCTGACTGTTAAGCGCCTCAAGACCGCCTTGTGGCATCGAGAATGGGTTATGGGAGAAGTCGAGCTTGCCGGTCTTCTCGTCTTTCTCGTACATCGGGAAATCATTGATCCAGAAAAGCTTGTAAACGCCCTTCTCGCGGCATGACGCATGACCTTCAGGAAGATCGTCACAGATCTTGTCGCGGGCGCGTCCTGCGAATTTCGCAGCCTTCTCTTCACGGTCGCAGACGAAGAAGATCGCATCGCCTTCTTCAAGACCAGCGAGCTTCTTCAGTTCGGCCTGTGCTTCGACAGGAATGAATTTCGCAATCGGCCCCTTGCCTTCGCCATCGGCAAACAGGACATAGCCGAGGCCCGGCGCGCCTTCACCGCGCGCCCAGTCATTGAGCTTGTCGAAATAGCTACGCGGCAGCGCGGATACTTTCGGCGCGCGGATGGCGCGGACAACGCCGCCTTTATCGATCACGCCCTTGAACGCATTGAAATTCACATCATCGCGTTTGAAGATCGCCGTCACATCGACGATTTCGAGCGGGTTCCTCATATCCGGCTTATCCGAGCCGTATTTCAAAATCGCATCGTTATATTTCATGATCGGCAACCATTCGACCTTGTTCGGCGTGCCGGTCCAGCTCGAGAATTCCTCAAAAATGCCGCCGATAACGGAGGTCATGATCTCGAATACATCTTCCTGCTGCACAAAGCTCATTTCCATGTCGAGCTGGTAGAATTCAGCAAGACGATCGGCGCGGCCGTCTTCATCACGGAAACATGGCGCGATCTGGAAGTAACGGTCAAAGCCCGCAACCATCAGCAATTGTTTGAACTGTTGCGGGGCCTGAGGCAGCGCATAGAATTTCCCGACATGCAGGCGTGACGGCACGAGATAATCGCGCGCGCCTTCAGGAGACGATGCGGTCAAAAGCGGCGTATTGAATTCCTGGAACCCACGATCCCACATGCGCTTTCTCATTGAAGAAATCACATTGTTGCGCAGGCGGACACGGGAATGCATGCCGTCGCGGCGCAGATCGAGGAAACGGTATTTAAGACGGAGGTCTTCACCCGCGCCGTCAGGTTCCGCAACCTGCAATGGCAGAACTTCGGCAGCCGATTGCAGTACGGCTTCCTTGATAAAGACTTCAATATCGCCGGTGCCGAGCTTGGAATTCTTTGTATCGCCGAAACGCTCACGCACTTCGCCGGTGACTGTGATCACGGATTCAGCGCGCCATTCAGACACCTGCGCCAAGATCGGGGAACCCTCATCGACGACGCATTGCGTAACCCCATAGGTATCGCGCAGGTCGACGAACAGAACGCCCCCATGGTCACGGATACGATGGACCCAGCCTGACAATTTGACCGTCTGACCTTTGTGGGACTGGCGAAGTTCGCCGCAGTTATGGCTTCGATAGAGGTGCATAATAGAATCTTCTCACTTTTTTATGGTACGGCACGTGTTATAACAGTCCGAAAACAAGGATAAAAGCCTTTTTAGATGACTTTGATTACAACGAATTCGGCGCTACGCGCTTTTTGCGACAGTTTACGCTCCCAGCCCTTTATTACGGTCGATACCGAGTTTTTAAGGGATAAAACCTATTATTCGAAGCTTTGCCTGATCCAGCTTTCAGGCCCCGACAAACGCGCCGTCGCCGTCGATGTCCTGTCCAAAGAGGAAGAAATCGACCTGAGCCCCGTCTGGGACCTGATGACCGACCCGTCCATTTTGAAGGTTTTTCATGCCGCCCGGCAGGACCTTGAAATCATCCTCCAGCTTTCAGGCAAGATGGTCGCCCCTTTATTCGACACGCAGGTTGCCGCCATGGTCTGCGGCCACGGCGAACAGATCGGGTACGACTCTCTCGTCGCCGAAATTATCGGCCACCGCCCCGATAAATCGTCCCAGTTCACGGACTGGTCGCACCGCCCGCTTTCCGCGCGCCAGTTATCCTATGCGCTCAATGACGTTATCTACCTGATCGATATTTATCTCAGCCTGTCCAAAGAACTGGAGAAAACCGGCCGCACGGACTGGGTTGATGAAGAAATGGAATTTCTGACCAGCCCGTCCACTTACGATATGAACCCGGACGAAGCCTGGAAGCGCCTGAAAATCCGTTCGGCCAAGCCGCGCGATCTCGGCGTTATTTCAGAGCTTGCCAAATGGCGTGAACAGGAAGCCCAGCGCAAGGACGTTCCCCGCTCGCGTATCCTGCGTGACGAAACTTTGCTCGATCTGGGATTCCAGCAGCCGCAAACGCCTGAAGACCTGCTGCGTATCCGCGGCTTCACACCCGATATGGCGCGCGGCAAACTCGGCACAGCGATCATGAATGTTATCGGAGCAGGATTGAAACTGCCCGACGACAAACTGCCCCGTATGGAGAGCAAAATCTCCATCCCGCAAAAACTGACATCGATGATCGAGATGCTGAAAATGCTATTGCGCATTCAGGCCAACGAAGCCGGCGTGGCCATTAAACTGATCGCCAGTTCCGATGATATCGATACTTTTGTGATGAACCCGAAAGCGCCGGTCGGCTTCAACCATGGATGGCGATATGAAGTTTTCGGTCAGGCGGCGCACGAACTGATGCAGGGAAAACTCTGCCTGACGATCCGCAATGGCTCGATCAAGCTGCTCCCGATCGATTCCCATGCCTAACTAGGCTTTCGGTCGAGGGACGCAGGCGACGGTGAGTAAATCTCCGGCTGGGCTTCCCCTCCTCCTTCTTCCATCTTGCCGATCGCTTCACGGATCATTTTCTTTGTCAGGCCCTTTTGCTTGTCGAGCGACATTTTGTTCAAGGTCTCGGCAAGACGTTTCGGCGCGGCCCAGGAACGCTCCATCAGGTTGATGGAATAACGTAAAAGATCCGCCGTCGGCTGGAACCCCTTGTCATGAAGCTGCTTACCAAGAACCTGCGCCAGGAGCGTATCATCGAGATTGCTGATGCCGATATTCGGAGAGCCAAGCATACGCGATTTCAGATCGGGAATGATAAATTCCAATTGTCCCGGCGATTTGCGGCTGGTCATCAGGACGAACCGCTTGTCGCTCTGGCCGATGTAAGAATTGTAAATATGGAAGAGCTTTTCCTCAAGCTCGCGATCGCCCAGAATAAGATGAAGCTGATGCAGGATGATATTCGGGCGATCCCGCAAAATATCTTCGAGCGGCGTATCGCCGAAACTGCGCGCGTCCATAACGACGGCGGAAGAACGCGTCTGCCACACGGCGGCGATATGCTTTTTCCCAGAGCCTTCGCCACCATAAATAATCACAAAAGGCGACGGCCCCCATTTATCCCAGTTATCGATCGAATGAATCGCTTCCTGATTGCTTTCGCCCACGAAATAATCTTCGCGACTATAGGCGGGCCGAAAATCCAGATTGAATGACAGTTGATTGGTATCAGGCATATTTACTCTTCAATGATCGCTGTAATATCGGTAATGACGACAGGTGCCACTTCAGGCGTTTTATAAAAATCGCTCTGCTTGTATTTATGAATTGCAAAACCGATCAGAACGCTGATGATCGCCGCAACCGGGACCGCAATCAGCATGCCGACAAGTCCGAACAATGAACCGCCGGCCAGCAGGGCAAAGATGATCCATAGCGGATGAAGGCCGACGCTGTTTCCAATCAGTTTGGGAGAAATGAAATTTCCTTCAAGGAACTGTCCGACAAAGAAAATCGCGGCAATCGTGCCGACATAACTCCAGTCGCCGTCAGTCTGGAAAAAAGCAACCCCAAGACTGGTCAGAAGGCCAAGCGTAGATCCCACATAAGGAATGATCGACAACAGCCCCGTGCCAAGGCCTATCAACGCACCGTATTTAAGACCGGCCAGGCTCAGCGCCAGCGCATACATGATACCGAGGATCAGGCAGACAGAGAGTTGTCCGCGAATAAAGCCGGAGATCTTGGTGTCGATCTGGGCAAGAAGGTTATTGACCGTGCTCTTATGCGCTTTGGGAATCAGGTCGTGCACGAAGCCGACAACGCGCGGCCAGTCTTTCATCATGAAATAGGCGGTAATCGGGATGAGCAGCGCCGTCGTGACGAAGCCGACGATAGCAGAACCGCCAACGAGCAATCCCGCCGCAACGCCGCCAACCAGTTTCTGGCTGACCTGTAAGGTCTTGCCGATATCCTCCTGAATGCTGGTTTGCATTTTTGTTACGAAATCGACACCTGTTTTTTCTTCAATGATATGCAGTCGTGTCTGAATGGCATCGACGATGTGATTGGCATATGTCGGGGCATTGGAAATAAAATCGCTAAGCTCGCGCACCAGCAGTGGCAGCGCGATCGCGAGAAGCGTCAGGATAAAAAGCAGGAACGCACCCAGAATAAGCAGTGAGGCCACCCAGCGGCGCAAGCCCTTCTGGCCGAGCATACGCACGATCGGGTTGAGCAAATAGGCAATGATTGCACCAACAACGAAGGGGAGCAGTATGCCATTAAATAAAATGATCAGACCGAGAAGAACCAGGCCGGACAAAGCCCAGAAGATCGATTGCGCGGTCAGCGATATTTTCTGGCTCATGGCATATATCCTGTCGGGTTCGCGGTTTTGACCAGGTTATATTCACCCGGTACGGATGCACGCAATGTCAGCCCGCGCGCGGAGAGCGCGCTTGTGAGCGCCATCCAGTCGCTATAGGTGAATTCCATGCTGGCCTGATTGGTGGTCAGCACGAGAATACGGATCGATTGCAGCGGCGGAATGCCATTCAGGGACCGACGCATCGCAAGCCAGTCACCCATCGTATTGAACTGTGCCGTAGCCTTGATCTGCCCGGCCTGCGGCGTATAAGGCGACGGCGGAATTGCCTGAGCGGGCACCTGGGCAACCGCGACAGGCGGAGGCGCAGAAGCCCCGGCTCCGCTCAGATCCTGCGGCAATGCCTGGCCGCGCCAATTTCCAGTCAGCAGGGCTTCAGCCTGCGGCACGGCGCTCGCCAGCAGTTCGCCGAGCTTCGTGGCTTTGCCGACCTGAATGGGCAATGTCTGAGTCAGCTCCACCTTGCCGCGATCCGTGCGGTAGAGATTTATTTTCAACATATCTTTCGATGACTGGTCGAAGACGGCAAAAAGAATGACCATGTCGTTTGCGCCATAGCGCGCCTTGAACCGTTTCAAGCCGGATTGTGAAAATTTATCAGGCTGTGTTTCACGTATATCCATCGTATCCGATACGTCGCCTGCGGGAACGATCAGGTTTGGAATATCGGCCGGGGCCTGTTTCTGCCACGCTTCGAGCCATGGATTTTTCTTGATATCCCACAGCGAAGTCGCACCGTTCTGGCTGAAGACGGGAATGATCAGCAACCTGTTTCCCGATCCTGAATCCGTCGCCGTTCCGGCAATCGGCGCATGGCCGAAAAAGCGATTGACGGGCCCTTCCTTAAACCGGAAGACATAGGTGCCAAGATAGCGGCGTTTTGACAATTGCTCGCTGGTGATTTCAAAATCAGCCACCATGCCGGCCACTATATCAAGGGACGGCTGGGTAAAGCCTGCCAGCTGATCAGGGGCGAGAAATCTTTCAGAGAGCATTTTGAACGCCTGCACTTCGGCGGCCGCAAAAGCCTGATTTCGCGCCTTGACCGAGCTCTCGGCCACGATGTCCACTTTAACGTCCCGGACGGTATAGGCCGCGCTTCCGCTTTGCGCCCAAAGGGTCGCAGGCCATAACATCGCGATAAAAAGTAAAGTCGGGACTATACGAAACATTATAAAGATTCTAAGAAGGGGTTGAATTTAAAAGCTTATACCCCGAGAAAGGTCCGCGTTTCAATGAAAGTAAATGCTTATCAGTCCGCAGGTGTAAACATTGATGCCGGGAACGAACTGGTCGAACGGATCAAGCCTGCCGCCAAATCCACCCGCCGGGCCGGGGTTATGGGCGGTTTAGGGGGGTTTGGAGCCCTGTTTGACGTGAAAGCCGCCGGATATAAGGACCCGGTCCTTGTGTCCGCCACGGACGGCGTAGGCACGAAACTCAAGATTGCCATAGAAACCGGCCTGCATGACACGATCGGGATCGATCTGGTGGCCATGTGCGTTAACGATTTGATCGTCCAGGGAGCCGAACCCCTCTTCTTCCTCGATTATTTTGCCAGCGGAAAGCTGGATGTCGAAACAGCCAGCAGGATCATTAACGGGATCGCCGAAGGCTGCCGCCAGGCCAATTGCGCCCTGATCGGCGGCGAGACGGCCGAAATGCCCGGTATGTATCATGGCAATGATTACGATCTGGCCGGTTTCTCGGTCGGCGCGGTCGAGCGCGAGCGTGTCCTTGACGGCACGACCATCAAGGCCGGCGATGTCGTCTATGGACTCCCCTCGAGTGGCGTGCACTCGAACGGTTTCTCACTCGTGCGCAAAATCGTCGAAGACACCAAAGTAAAATATTCAGATGCCTGCCCTTATGCGAAAGACCAGACTCTCGGTGAAGCGCTCCTCACCCCGACGCGCATTTACATCAAGGCGCTGATGAACATCCTGAAGGAAACTTCCCTGATCAAGGGATTGTCGCATATCACCGGCGGCGGGTTGCTGGAAAATATTCCGCGCGTCCTCCCGGACGGTCTCGGCGTTAAACTGGATGCCAGCCAATGGGCGCTGCCCGATGTTTTCAAATGGCTGAAACGCGGTATGGATATCAGCAACCACGATCTTGCCCGTACATTAAACTGCGGCATTGGCATGGTTGTTATCTGCGCGGCCAATGACGCGCCGGAGCTGGAAAAACGCCTGACATCAAACGGCGAAATATTCCATCGTATCGGCGAAGTCATTTCCGTCGCATCCGGCGAGCGCGTCGTTATCGAGAATATGGATCAAGAATGGGCCGCGTAAAGCTCGCCGTTCTTATCTCGGGCCGCGGCAGCAATCTGCAATCGATTATCGATGCCTGCGCGGCACCGGATTTTCCCGCCGAGATCGAGATCGTGATTTCAAATCGTCCCGATGCCTTCGGTATCGAACGCGCGAAAAATGCGGGTTTGAAAACCGCCATACTCGATCATAAGAATTTTGCGACAAGGGAAGCATTTGAAGATGCGCTACAGGATATCCTGACAGCGCAACCAATCGACCTCGTATGTCTTGCCGGATTTATGCGCGTCCTGACATCCACCTTCGTCAATAAATGGACCGGACGGATGATCAATATTCACCCATCCCTTCTGCCGAAATTTAAAGGCCTGCATACGCATGAACGCGCGATCGAGGCAGGAGAGAACGAAAGCGGATGCACTCTTCATTACGTTACGCCCGATATGGACGACGGCCCGATTATCCTCCAGCGTAAAGTCAGCATTGCCAAAGACGAAACGCCTGACAGTCTGGCTGCCAAAATCCTGCGGGAGGAGCATATCGCCTATCCCGACGCTATCCGCGCCGTGATCAAAGACCTGCGAAGCATCTCTTGAAAAAACGGCCCGCCCTGTCTAATATCCGCCCATAACGAGGAGCTAAATCAAATGGCACAACAATCAGGCCCTATTCCGGTAGATCCACAAGCTGTCGAGCGTTCCGAACAGGGCTGGCATGTTTTCACTCAATACGGAAAATATCTTGCTGGCGGTGTTTTCGTATTGCTCATTTTGATGGCTATTTTTCTTATTTAGACCTCACTTATTTATTTATTAAGTTTTTTACGAAAGAGTAAGAACGGGATGTTCCGGCCCAATGCCGGATCAAGCTTCTTATGTCTTTGTTTTACAAAATCTTTTCAGTTCTGATTTTGGTCACTTTTCTGGCGGCGGGCCCTTTGGTTTCCGCGCCGGCTTTCGCACAGGTTCCAACACCGCCAAGCCCCCTCACAACCCAGGCTCCCGAAACGGCCATTCCTCCGCTTGAGCTTACAAACGCAGGCAATAAAGATTTTATTGCCCAAGGCTATATGTATGTCATCGAAGACAAAGCCCAGCAGTATACTTTCAACAATATCATCGACATGGCGCAAAGCGGCGGCATTAAAGCCTATGCGACACCCGGATCGGTTATCAGCCTCGGCACCAAAGGCACAGTCCACTGGGTTATCATCCCCCTTCTCAATAACAGCGACAAAGCCACCTGGATTTTCAATTTCGGAACGGCTTCTAACGGCAGGATCGGCCTCGCAGATAAAGCCATTCTTTATGAGACGGATTCACGCCAGACATTTTTCAACACGATCTCGACAGACCAGGAACAAAAAGATTCTGTTGTTTTGCCATCCAAGGTTCCGGTCAGCCTGACACGCAATGTTCCGACTTATCTCATTTTATATGTGCAAGGCCACAAAGGATCCGTTGTCACTTTCAAACCCTCGCTGCAACCCTCCGTTAAAATGGCCGGCACGCTTGAGAGCCTGATCCCGCAGTCAAAAACCTTCTTCCTGGTTTCGATGATCATCCTGCTCGCCGGCTTCTCGTTCAATCGCAACTATTCGCTCTTTGCGCTTGCTATCATGTGGTTCAGCTTCTTCCTCTATCGCCAGATGATCGACCAGAACTTCCTGATCGAAGGCCTGACCGGACAGGTGATTACGCCAGTTTTCAGGACATCGTTCCCGATACTTCTCCTGTTTGCCGTATGGTTCTCGCACGGTTCCAGAGAGAGATATCCGTCTTCCCTTTTCATCGGCAGTTCTGTTCTTTTCACGATGTGCGGTTTCCTTGCCACGATCCTGCCGTCATTTTCGCCGACAGTCGCCGTCCTTCTCGGCTATACGCCGTCGCTCGGCATCAGCCTTATGATCTGTCTGATGACTTGGCCTTTTATCCTGACGCGCCACGGAACGCCCGCGATGGTAAGTTTTGCGCTTATCTCGTCTGCAGTCATGTTTACGAGCATGTGGGTTGCTTTTGAATCTCTGGGTGTGATTTCATCCCTCGAATGGATTACGAAATTCAATCCATGGATCATGCCGGTTACGGCCCTGACTTCATCGATCCTGCAAACGCGCTTCTCAAGCCGTAAGCTCACCTCTTCCATCGCCAATGACGACAATGACTTTTCATCCGGCGAAGACATTCGCGAAGCGCGCGAGGCTTCCGAACATAAACGCCTGCTGCAGGTTCTTGAGCAGGAACGGCTTCTGATGAAAAACCTCCAGCTACAGGAAGTTCGCCAGACCGAAGAAATGCGCAAGGCAAAAGAATCGGCAGACGATGCCAATGTCGCGAAATCAGCTTTCCTTGCCGTCGTCAGCCATGAGATCAGAACGCCGATGACGGGCGTCATGGGTATGGTTCGGCTCCTGCTCGACACCGGCCTGACTCGCGAACAAAAAGAATACGCGTCCACTATTCAGGATTCAGGCGAAGCCCTGCTCGCCCTGCTGAACGATATTCTGGATTTCGAAAAAATCGAGAGCGGCAAGCTAGAGCTCGAAAATTCCAATTTCGATCTTAAACGCCTGCTCAAGGGTATTCATACGCTGATGAACGGTCATGCCGCATCGAAGAATATCGAGCTTGTGCTCGACGTGGATGAAAAACTACCTGAATATGTCGTCGGAGATTCAACACGGCTGCGCCAGGTTCTCCTGAACCTTGTCAACAACGCCATCAAGTTCACGCCGCGCGGCAAGGTTATCATGCAGGTTAAAAACCTGTCCGCGGTTGAAAGCGGCAACAGCCCAGTCAACCAGATTTATTTCGGCGTGCAGGATTCCGGTATCGGGATCAGCCCTGAATCACAAAAGAGAATTTTCACGCCGTTCTCGCAGGCAGATGCCAGTATCAACCGCAAATTCGGCGGCACAGGTCTCGGCCTCACGATCTGTAAACGCCTGATCGAGGCGATGGGAGCTGCGATCGGCATCAACAGCCGCGAAGGCGAAGGCAGTACCTTCTTCTTTACCCTGCCGATGAAACTTGCCGATTCCGAAGACAAAGGCATGAGACCGTCTCTTGGATTTAACGACCATAGCGGCAAGAAACTCCGCATCCTGGTGGTCGACGATAACGGCATCAATCAGAAAGTATTGCAGGGCCTGCTCAGCAAGGCGGGACATCAGACTTCCCTTGCATCCACGGCGGATGAAGCGGTCAGCGAAATCCAGAAATCCAAATTCGATCTCGTCCTCATGGATATCGAACTGCCGGGCAAGAACGGGATCGATGCCACGCATGAAATCCGTTCGCTTCAGAATATCGCCCAGTCGACCGTGCCGATCGTCGCCATGACCGGTAATGTGCGCCCCGAAGACATCAAGAAATATTTCGACAACAGCATGAATGATTTCCTCGGCAAACCGGTTATGCCCGAGCATCTGCAACAGATCATCGGCAAAACGATCAAAGGCGCGCTGACCAACCCGAAATTCAAACTCGACAAGCCGTCCGTTACAGACACCATTAACAACATCATCGGCACACCGGACAGTATCCAGAATATCGGGAACTTCGGTGATTTCCATGACGACGGCGAAGACGATGACAGCTTTGCCTCGGCGGTACGTGAAATCGAGGAAGCTGAACGCAATACCGGCGCAAATGAAGGTACATCCGCCGCCCCATCCGTCAGCTATCTCGATGAAAGCCTGATCGGATCGCTCCTGAAGAGCCTCGGGCCGGAACAGACCCATGAACTGCTGAAAGATTTCTCCGTGGCTCACTGCGCCGGATCCGTCGAGCTCACTT
>JBEHYB010000068.1:0-13768 GCA_048498395.1 Pseudomonadota bacterium | reverse complement strand
CTCGAATGGCTTGACCTCCATTCGGCACGCCAGCAGAGAGCTTGCCATGGGCGGCGTGCTCGGCGCGATGGCGGTTATGGTCAAGCATGAACTGGTCCTTCTCATCATTGGCGGACTGTTCGTGATGGAGACATTATCGGTCATTATACAGGTCGCATCGTTCAAACTAACTGGCAAACGTGTCTTCCGCATGGCCCCGATCCATCACCATTTCGAAAAACTCGGCTGGTCGGAGCCGACCGTTGTGATCCGCTTCTGGATCATCGCCGTCATGCTTGCGCTCCTCGGGCTTTCAACCTTAAAACTTAGATGATCGATTTATCATTTCTCAGCGGCAAAAAAATTGGAATTGTCGGTCTTGGTAAGACCGGCATTTCCGCTGCTAAAGCTCTGCGCGCAAACGGCGCGGAGATTTCCGCCTGGGATGATAATGAGGCGAAACGTAACGAGGCGATTGAGAATGGCATTGCGCTCCTCAATCTCGAACTGAACCGTCCCGATTTCCTGCTTTGGTCGCCGGGCATTCCGCATTATGGCGACCGTGCCAATGTCCTTGCGATCCGTGCGCGCAACCTGAATATCCCGATTATCTGCGATATCGATTTATTCGCGCATGCCGTCTCCAGCGACATACTTGCCATCACCGGCACGAATGGTAAATCGACGACGACGGCGCTCGTCGGTCATACGCTCGCCGAATTCAGGCCAACCCGCATCGGCGGCAATATAGGACAGGCAGTGCTGACGCTCGATCCGCTGCCGCAGGACGGCACCTATGTTCTCGAGCTTTCATCCTACCAGCTCGAGCTTGCGCCTTCGCTCAGGCCTATCGGAGCCATACTCCTCAATATCACACCGGATCATCTCGAGCGGCATGGCGGCATCGACGGCTATATCGCCGCGAAAGAAAAAATATTCGAAGGCGTGCATGAAGGCCGCCGCCCCATCGCCGTTATCGCCATCGATTCAGATATCACGAAAAAAATCGCCGCCCGTCTTAGGGAAGAAGGCAAGTGGACGGTGATCCCGGTTTCAACGCAGCAGAAAATTCCGGGCGGAATTTTTGCCGAGAGCGGGAAATTATATGACGGTGAGCAGATGGTTCTCGATTTCTCGGCTCTCCCCGCATTTAAAGGCACGCACAACCACGAAAATGCGGCCTGCGCCTATGCGCTGATCCGCCATGTCTATGGCTATGAGCCGCTTTCAATCGCCCAGGCTATGAGCAGTTTCCAAGGTTTGCCGCATCGCCAGCATCTTGTGCGCGTGATTAACGGCATATCCTACGTCAATGACAGCAAGGCGACGAACGCCGACGCGGTGTCGCACGCGCTCGCCTGCACGAAAAACATCTACTGGATTTTAGGCGGCCAGCCGAAAGAGGGCGGGCTTGCAGGGCTCGAGACCTATATGGACCGCATCAAGCATGCGTTCCTGATCGGCGAAGCGGCGGAGAGTTTCGCGAAATGGCTCAAGACCGCAAACGTTCCTTTCACGATGTGCGGAACATTGGACGCGGCCGTTCTAGAGGCGCATAAACTTGCGCAACTCAATCGCGGACAGCCCGGCGAGCCGGCGACGGTCCTGTTATCGCCAGCCTGCGCGTCATGGGACCAGTTCCAGTCTTTCGAACACCGGGGCGAAGTATTCGCCGCGCTCGTCAACGCCCTTTCAGAAGAACAGATCGCCGCATGATAAAGCCAAACTTATTCGCCCGTACCGACCGTTCGACGCTTGCCAGCTGGTGGTGGACGGTAGATCGCGGTTTGCTCGCCTGTATCCTGATCCTGTCGGTTTTCGGGATCGCGCTGGTGACATCGGCAAGCCCTGCAGTCGCGAACCGCATCGGCGCGGCGCATGCCCACTTTATTACCCGGCATATTATGGTGCTGGTTCCGGCCCTGATCATGATGCTCGTCATATCGATGTTGAGCCACCAGACGATCCGTCGTATCGGCACGATTCTTCTGGCGGGCGGAATCGTGTGTATGGTCGCCGTCCTGTTCGTCGGGACCGAGATCAAGGGGGCGCAGCGCTGGATTCCGTTACCGGGTCTGTCGTTACAGCCGAGCGAATTCGTAAAACCCGCTTTCGCGATCGTCGCGGGCTGGCTGATTGCGCACCAGAAAGCAGATCCGCGCTTTCGCGGCTATATTTTCTCGGCAGCTTTATATTTCGTGATCGTCTGTCTTTTGATCCTGCAACCGGATTTCGGGATGACGGTTGTCCTCACCTGCATGTTCGCGGTGCAGATTTTTCTTGCCGGGTTCCCGTTTCGCTACCTGACGATTTTCGCCCTCATCGGCGTGTTCGGAATTTTTGCGGCCTACAGCACGCTTGATCACGTGCGCAGCCGGATCGACCGATTTATGAACCCCGAAGCGGGGGACACGTACCAGGTCGATAAATCGCTCGAGGCTTTCGCCAATGGCGGCTTCTTCGGGCAGGGGCCGGGGCAGGGCACCGTCAAGAATACGATTCCCGATGCGCATGCCGACTTTATTTTCTCGGTCGCCGGTGAAGAACTGGGTTTGATTTTCACTCTCGTCATTGTCGCGCTTTATGCCTATGTGCTGCTTCGCGGGTTCAACCGGCTGATGGAGAGTAACGACATGTTCGTCGTGCTCGCCTGCGGCGGGATATTAAGTATGTTCGGGCTGCAGGCGCTGGTCCATATGGGATCGGCGCTGCACCTCCTGCCGACCAAGGGGATGACCCTGCCCTTTATCAGCTATGGCGGTTCCTCGACACTGGCCATGGGATTGTCGATGGGTGTTATCCTTGGTCTGACAAGGCGGCAGGTACGCGGCTCGATTTCCAAAGGCGGATTTTCACAATCGCAGAAACGGGGCGGCATATGAGCGCACCACTTATCCTTTTATGCGCGGGCGGCACCGGCGGGCATGTTTTCCCGGCGCGGGCGCTGGCTGAAGAATTGCTCAAGCGCGGTTATCGCGTGGCCTTCGCGTGTGACTATCGCGGCGAGAAATATCTCGACGGGCTGAAAAACGTCGATATCCATGTCATCTCGGCGGGGCCATACCGTCCGGGGATCAAGGGTAAGATCAATTTTGCCCTGTCCCTTATTAAAGGATACGCCCAGACGCATGCGCTTATCGGTCAATTAAAGCCGTCCGTGGCGGTGGGTTTCGGCGGTTATCCCTGCGCGCCGCCAATGTTCGCGGCCCAGCATCGCGGCATCCCGACGGTCCTGCATGAGCAGAACGCCGTCCTCGGCCTCGCGCTTAAACTTCTGGCACCGCTGGCGACTGTCATCGCGCTATCCTATCCGATGAAAGACTCTTTAAAAAACGGGGGCTCGTGCCGCAAGGAAACTGTCGTCACCGGCAATCCGGTGCGTGCTGATATCATGGCGCTGCATGACAGGCCGTACCCTAGAATCGAAAACGAGATCAATATTCTCATTTTCGGCGGATCGCTCGGTGCTGCGTCTTTCGCGAATGTAATTCCGCATTCAATCATCAAATTAAAAAACGATCTTCAACTGAAACTTAAAGTGACCCATCAGGCGCGCGAAAACGATATAGGCAAGGTCAGTAAGCTTTACAGCGATGCCGGCTTAGACGTTGAAATAAAAAGTTTTTTTGATAACATTCCGCAGCGTCTCGAAAATACACATTTGCTGATTTGCCGCTCCGGCGCGAGCACTGTCGCCGAAGCGAGCTGCGCGGGCCGCCCGGCAATTTATGTTCCCTATCCGTGGCACAAGGATCAGCAGCAGCTTCATAATGCGCGGCATGTCGCGGACGCAGGCGGTGCGTGGATTCTGGAAGAGAAAAATCTGACCGCCGAGAGTCTGTACGGGATTTTGAAATCGGTCGTGCCGGGCAAGCTCGCTGAAGCCGCTTCACAGGCAAGAACGCTCGGTAGACCCGATGCGGCCAGCGCACTGGCCGATGTTGTGGTCGGGGTGATTAGAAACTAAGTTCATTGAGCCAAATAGTCTCCCTCCCATAGGGAGGGATTAAGGGAGGGGATTGGATGGTGGTGATTTAATCCCGATATCGAAACCCCTCTCCCAACCCTCTCCCTATGGGAGAGGGCTTTTACTGGTTCATTCTTGGGAATCGCACCTGTTTTTCATTGGATTTTCGTAAGTCTTTTCGCTAAATTCCGCCCATGAAACATATTCCTCCACATATCGGCACCCTTCATTTTATCGGCATCGGCGGCATCGGCATGTCAGGTATTGCCGAAATTCTGAAAACGCTTGGTTATGACGTGCAGGGATCGGACGTGGCGGATAATTATAACGTTGCGCGCCTGCGCAAGAACGGCATCCGCGTCGAAATCGGCCATAATGCCCAGAACCTTGAAACGCCGGACGGGAAAATGGCCGGGGCGGTGATCGTCTCGTCCGCGATCAAGGCGGGAAACCCGGAACTTGAGCGCGCCCGTGATTTGAAAATCCCGATCGTGCCGCGCGCTGAAATGCTCGGCGAGCTTATGCGCCTGAAATGGACGGTGGCTGTCGGCGGCACGCATGGTAAGACGACGACGACTTCGCTTGTCGGCGCGATGCTGGAAGAGGGTGATCTCGACCCGACCGTTATCAATGGCGGCATCGTCAATGCCTATGGCACGAATACGCGCCTTGGCATGGGCGACTGGATGGTCGTTGAAGCCGATGAGAGTGACGGATCGTTCCTGAGGCTTCCGGCGACTGTCGCGATCGTCACCAATATCGATGCCGAGCATCTGGATCATTACGGCAATTTCGAAGCGATACGTCAGGGATTCCTGACTTTCATCGAGAATATTCCGTTCTATGGCTTTGGCGTTTTATGCACCGATCACCCTGTGGTGCAGGGGCTGATCCCCGAACTGTCAAACCGCCGTATCATAAGTTACGGGTTCAACCCGCAGGCGGATGTGCGCGCGACGAATTTAAACGCGACGACATTGGGGTATCATTTCGACCTCGTGATTTCAGAACGTGTCACCGGGAATGGCGATCTTGAAATCAAGGATATCTTCCTGCCCATGCTCGGGCAACATAATGTCCTGAATTCGCTGGCTGCGCTTACTGTCGGTTACGAGCTTAAGGTCACGCCGGCGCAAATGAAGAAAGCGCTGTCAGGTTTCTCGGGCGTTAAACGCAGATTCACGCGTACCGGTATCGTCAATGGCATCACGGTCGTCGATGATTACGGTCATCACCCGGTCGAGATTGCGGCCGTATTGAAAGCAGGCCGCCAGGCTGTTGAAAATACGGGCGGACGACTGATCGCCGTCGTCCAGCCACACCGTTATACGCGTCTTGCGAGCCTGTTCGAAGATTTCTGCACCTGTTTCAATGACGCGGACACTGTGCTCGTTGCCGATATTTACGCGGCGGGTGAGCAGCCGATCGAAGGCGCTTCCAAGGAAGATCTGGCACGCGGCATCACTCGTCACGGTCATAAGGATGCAAGGCTTCTGAATTCACCGGCGGATTTGCCGGGGATCGTCTGCGATATCGCGCAACCCGGTGATTTCGTGATCTGCCTAGGCGCAGGTAATATCACCCAGTGGGCGAATGCGTTGCCAGCAGAGCTTGAGGCGTGTTTTGGTGACAGGAAATCTGCCTAATATGACATGTCCCGTTTTAGAAAATTTAACCACGGAGGCACAGAGACACGGAGTTCTTCTTAAAAATTCTTCTCTGTGCCTCTGTGTCTCTGTGGTTTAATATATTTTATGAAATCTCAATTGAAGCAAAATGAATTGCCTCAGGTTCGGGGGCGTTATTCCGAGAATGCCGCGTTGGGGTCTGTGGGATGGTTTCGCGCGGGCGGAACGGCTGAAATCCTATTCAAGCCTGCCGATCTGGAAGATCTTCAACAGTTTCTCGCCAATACGCCCACCGAAATTCCCGTGACCGTTCTGGGCGTGATGTCGAACACCATCATCCGCGACGGCGGCATTCCGGGCGTGGTCATCCGGCTGGGCCGTGAGTTCGCGGGCGTTGAAAAGCTCGATAATTTTCAGATCAGGGCAGGGGCTGCGGCGCTTGATATCAATGTCGCGAATTTCGCGGCCGAAAATAATGTCACGAAGCTGGAATTCCTCTCCGGTGTGCCGGGAACGGTGGGTGGTGCGTTGCGTATGAATGCCGGAGCCTATCTCTCTGAAATCAAAGACGTTTTAAAATTTGCAAACGCAGTGGATCGAAAAGGAAATCTATTTAAGATTTCACTTGAAGAAATGGGCATGACGTATCGCCATATCAACGTGCCGGAAGATTATATTTTCACAGGCGCAGTCTTTCAGGGCTCTGAAGACGATGCGTTTCGTATTCAGCAACGTATGAATGAAATCAAGGAGAAGCGCGAAGCTTCTCAACCGGTGAAAGAGAAGACGGGCGGATCGACTTTCGCCAATCCAAAACCGGAAGAACTGGCAGCGGCCGGGCTGCCTGAGGGCACGAAGACCTGGCAGCTCGTCGACAGGGTCGGCGGGCGGGGCCTGATGGTCGGCGGCGCACAGATGTCCGAGAAGCATTGCAACTTCATGATCAATACCGGCACCGCGACCGCAGCCGACCTTGAAAATCTCGGCGAGGAAATCCGCCGCCGGGTGCTCGACCAGACCGGGCTCTCCCTGCGCTGGGAGATCAGGCGGCTCGGGAATCCTTAATTCCTGCATTGCATCACATTAAAATTTTGACCGAAAAGCACGGACTGGTCTGAAATAGGCGCATGGAGGAAATAACCATGGGCTCAAAAAAACAATTCAGACTGGCCGCGCAGGGCGATACAAATACACCAGTCAGTGGGGCTGTTACGGCAGAAGTCTGCAAGTTTTATTCAGGCGTGTTCCGCGCTTTTTGCGGATTAAATCCGCTGGTGAAACCGAGCGATTATAACATTACGTAAATTTGCCCTGCATCACGCCAAAAGCTGGACATAAAGCTGCGTCTGGTTTGATATTTCCCAAATATAATAATTAAGGGAGTTTCAAATGAGTGAAGTACAAAATAAGTCCGGTGCCTTGAGCGCGGTGGTTCTGGCTTTTGCGGTCGCCGCCGGACTTGGCGCAACGTCGCTGGTCGTCAAAGCCGGAATCGATAAGGGGTGCGAGCTTGGCGCGAAAGCCTATGACGGTTTTCGGAACACGGTTTATCCGAGCGTTATTCCGCGCTGATAATTTCACTATTTTCTTTGAATACTGAATTTGAAAAAGGCATAATCGAGAGATCGATTTTGCCTTTTATTTATCAGGATTTTCCCCATGACATCTCAACCGACACAAAAAACCGTTGCCCTTCTGCTTGGCGGATGGTCCGCCGAACGCGAAGTCTCGCTCACCAAGGGCAAGGCCGTCGAGGCCGCGCTCAAGGAAGCTGGTTACAATGTCAAAACAATCGATGTCCATAAGGATTTGAATGCGCTGGTTAAAGCGTTGACTCCGGCACCGGACGCTATCTTCAACAACCTGCACGGACGCGGCGGGGAAGACGGCATCGTTCAGGGCGTGCTTGAGATGCTTGGTATTCCTTATACACATTCCGGTGTTCTCGCGTCAGCCATTGCGATGAACAAGGATGTCTGCAAGCGCATGGTTAGTTCGGTCGGCGTGCCGGTCGCGAAAGGTCGCGTCGCGTCGATGGAAGACATCATGAACCGCAAGGTCATGGCTCCGCCCTATGTCGTGAAGCCGGTTCAGGAAGGATCGTCAGTCGGCGTGCGTATTATTCTTGAACATGACAACCAGCCGCCGATCGATGCCGAGACATGGACCTTCGGTGAGGAAGCGCTGGTTGAGGAATATATTCCGGGCCGCGAACTTACCATTGCCATTCTTGACGGCAAGGCGCAGGCCGTGACCGAGATCATTTCCCATACGCGGTTTTTCGATTACGAAGCCAAATATCACGACACCAGAACCGAAACCGTAATGCCCGCCAAAATTCCTCAGGATGTCTATAATAAGGCCTTGGAATATGCGGAGGCCGTGTATAAAGTTGTCGGATGCCGCGGGTTGGCCCGCTGCGATTTTCGTTTCGATGACAGCAAGGGCGTACAGGGTCTTTGCTTCCTCGAGATCAATACGCAGCCAGGGTGTACCCCGGAATCTATAGGACCGTCTCAGGTCGTATATAATGGCTTATCTTTTTCAGGGCTTTGCGCTCATCTAGTGGAAACCGCGACATGTCAGGACCCGGCACACGCCGAACAACCATCCTCAAGCGCCGTGCAGGAAAAACTGCGCGCCTGATTTTCTATACCAAGCGCGCCTGCGTTGCGCTGGTCATTCTTGGAACGGTTTCTTACGGATTTTATGCGGTGGCGCATTCAGGCTGGATGAACCGTACCGAAGCGCGCACGGTCAATTCATTCCACGAGAAAACCGCCGATGCGGGATTTAATGTCCGCAACGTGATGATTGAAGGCCGTGTCAATACCGATCGCGCAGAACTGAAAAGCCTGCTCGGCATTCAAAAAAATACATCCATTTTTTCTTATGACTTAACCGACATACAGCAGAAGGCAGTCAGCCTGTCATGGGTCAAGGCCGCCACGGTCGAGCGTCGCCTGCCGGACACAATTTATATTCATCTTCAGGAACGTCAGCCGATCGCCATTTTCCAGCGTGACAATAAACTGGCGCTGGTCGATGCCGAAGGCGTAACGCTGACCGACAAGGATCTTGGGAAATTCAGCGACATGATGCTGATTACCGGCGATCAGGCTCCGCAGAACGCCGCGGAGCTGATCGGTATGGTGCAGGCTGAACCCGACCTGCGCGATCGCGTCGAGATCGCGCGCTGGATCGGCAACCGCCGCTGGGATGTCAAACTGAAAAATGGAATTACAGTCCGCCTGCCGGAGGAAGATGCCGGTCTTGCCATCAAGCGCCTCGTCGAAGCGCAGGACCGCGAAAAAATCATGGACCGCCAGGTCGAGGCAATCGATCTGCGCGATCCGTTAAGGATCGTCGTTCAGACTGTGTCTCCTGAAGTCGAGAAATATGAAGCGGCTTATAAGAAGGAAAAGAATATCTGATGCGTAATATGAATGAGCGATATTTTTTCGGTGTCATGCCCGCCTTGCGCGGGCATCCAGTTAATGCCGGATCCCCGTTCACGCTCGCCTGCGGCTCACTGCCGGGGATGACGGTATAGTATGGCGAAGAAATTACAGCCTAAAGGTTCAGTGATCGCTGCGCTCGATATCGGGTCGAGCAAGATCGCGTGTTTTATCGCCAAGGTGAAAGACGATAACGGCAATATCGACCTGATCGGTATCGGCCACCAGGCATCACAAGGTATTCGTTCCGGCACGATCGTCGATCTCGATGCGGCGGAATCTTCAATCCGTCAGGCAGTGCATGCGGCCGAGCATATGGCCTCCGAAGTCACGCGCGGTTATCCTTTGCGCGAAGTTATCATTAACGTCCCGGCCATTCATACGCGTTCGCACCTGATGCGCGTCGATGTGCAGGTGCTGGGCGAGGCGATCACCGACAACGATATACGCCGTGCGCTCGCCAAAGCGCAGGACCAGGCGATCAAACAGACGGAATCAAATGGTATCGAGTTGATCCATACGATCCCGACCGCTTTCCGTATCGACGGCCATGAGGGCATCCGCGAACCGCGCGGATTATACGGACAGTCACTGGAAGTTGACGTGCATCTCGTCACCGGCAATATGGGCGGCCTGCGCAATATGGCGAGCTGCATCGAAAGTTCACATCTCGATATCACTGCGCTTTGTTCTTCGCCTTATGCGGCGGGGCTGGCCTCGCTGGTCGATGACGAGATGGATCTCGGTTGTACCGTGATTGATATGGGCGGCGGCACGACATCGATCGCCGTATTCCAGGGCAGGGAACTGATCTATTCAGATGCGATCGCGGTTGGCGGGCAGCATGTCACCAGCGATATCGCCAAGGGATTGACCACGAGCCTGATCGCCGCCGAACGTCTGAAGACTTTATATGGCGGCGCGATCGCCACGATGACGGATGACAAGGATTTGCTAGACGTTCCGCCGCTTGGTGAAGACGACCATACATCGCCGAACCATGTGCCGCGTTCTTACCTTGTGAGCATTATTCAGCCGCGCCTCGAAGAAACATTCGAAATGGTGCGCACGCGCCTTCATGATGTTGGGTTGTCCCATGTCGCGGGCCGCCGTGTCGTGTTGACGGGCGGGGCAAGCCAGGTCGCGGGGCTTCGCGAGCTTGCGCAACTGGTACTCGATAAGCAGGTACGCCTTGGCCGCCCGATGAGACTGCAGGGACTGCCTGATGCGGTCGCAGGCCCGGCTTTCGCGACGACGGCGGGACTGATGCATTATGTGACGGAACGTACGGAAGAAATGCCAGCCGAAATCATGTCGAACGTCGAAGCCGGCAGCGTATTTCAGCGCGTCAAAATGTGGCTGAAAGAAAACTGGTAGTATATCAGTGATGTGAAGTTGTTTCTTGTCATCTTGAGCGCAAGCGAAAGATCCAGGTGCAGCTTCATCAAGATCCTTCGCTTACGCTCAGGATGACAGTGCTGCTTTACAGGTAATCCGACAATTTCAGATTGAGAATGGCGACCGAAGAAGAATAGGAAGCCTGAATCTGCGTTTCAAGTTCCTTCTGCTTCACGGTCGTGCCGGCGAGATCGACTTTCTTGATGTTCGCGACGACATTATCCATGACAGAAATATCTTCTTCATTGCGCAGGCTCTGGTCGTCGACCGTGCGCGAGTTGGTGCTGATCGCGCTCAATACGTTCGCCATGTCGCCGATCGCGCCGCGCATCAGGTCTGCGGCTTCGGCAATCGCCGTTGTATCGGTCGGATTGTTATAAACGAGGTTAAACGCGCGCAGCGCCTGTTCGAACGCCGGATTGTTGGCGGTCACGCCGTAATTCACGACCATGGTCTCGGACATCTGGACGTTCAGGATTTTATTGTCGCCCTGATAATAGCTTGTATCTGCTGTCGACGGCGATGTCTGCGCGACATAGGCGGGATCGGTCAGGTCGACGGGCTGGACATCGATCGCGGAGCCGCCGAAAAGGTAACGTCCGGCGGACTGCGTATTAAGAAGTCCGGCCATTTCCTTCATAAGAATGTCAGCCTGGTTCTTCGCGACCTGCGGATCGAGAAAGTTACCACCCAATGAGGCGGTCAGCGTCGTCAGGAAGTTGTTCGATAGATCGATCATCGAATTGACGGCGTTATACATGATGTCGATATTGCCGCTGACGACCGTGCCGTTGGTGTTGTAGCTTTTCAGCGCGTCCTGGCTGCGTTCGACATTGAGCAGGCGCTGGGTTTCGCTCGCGATGCCTTTATAAGTCAGCGATTTCAAGCCGGTCGATAACTGCGTCTGGGTGTCGGCCAGTGCAGACTGGAGGCGCATATTGTCGGTGATCAATCGATCGGTCGATGTAAAAGTTGCAATGCGATTTACCATTTAATCCTCCTTATCTATCTGATGGCCGCGAGCAGCGCGTCGAACATATCGCGAATGGTCGAAATCATCTTCGCGGATGTCTGGTAAGCGTTCTGCAGCTCAAGCATTTTGCTGGTTTCCTCGTCGACGTTAACGCCCGATTTATTCTCAAGTGTCGCTTTCGTCTGCGTATAGACGGCATTCGCCGCTTCATATTGGGAGTCGGCAAGGCTTGCCTTGGTGGAACCGTCCGCCATGAAAGCCTCGATATAGCGGCTGAGCGTGTTGCTCTGTGCGCTGAAATTACCCGCAGCCGAGAACGGTACGTTCGTTTTAATAATCTGCGCCATGGCAAGAGCGGTCGAGCCGTCGCCGCGGGTGATGACGTTATCACCGGCAGCGATCGTGCCAGAGCTCAGCGCGCCTGTTGAAAGAAAGTTCGGGTTCGCGAGCAGACTCGAACTTACATTAAGTGTCGCGGCGCTTGTGCCTGTAAAGAAATCCTGCATGCCGAAATATGAAGAGGCACCGGCACCGCCGATGGAGCTGTTCATTTCATTCAGGGCAACACCGGAGCCCGAGAGCGTCGATGTCATGACGAGCGAGCCGCTTGCGTTAAGGGAGGCGGACATGTTCGGGATTGCGTTCAATGCTGTCAGAAGTCCGTTAACATCCGTGATCGTTGACAGGTTGATATCCGCATAATTTTGCAGAACGCCCGAATTATTGACAATGGCAACGCGCAAAGTGCCAGTCCCCGATATAGCCGATGTGCCTGTCAGACCTGTCAGGCTGCCGGTCAGTGTCGTTTGCGGTGGAAGCGAAGAGCCTTTGTTCAAAAGCGTGTTCATCTGGGTTTTGAGAACGGTCGCAAACTGGTCGAGCTTGGCTTGCTCGTCGACCAGTGTCTTGTCGCGAATTTCAATGTTGCCGGCAAGCTCGCCGTTTGCAATCTGGTTCGTGATATCAACGCCGTTCAGCATGATCGGCTGGAACACGGTGCCGGAATTGACGTTCGTCGTCGGCGCATAGCTGATCGGGAAAGCCTGGGACAGCAGGAGCGGCTGGCCGCCGCCGGTGAAGATCTGCAGCTGGTTGCTCGATGTCACGTAGTATTGAATATCCATGCTTTGCGCCAGCGTCTGCAAAGCCGCGGCGCGCTGATCCATGTATTCCGCCATCTGGCTGTCGCTGAGATTGCCGGAATTGATGTTCTGGTTGATCTGGTAAAGCTGCTGAACGGTATTATTCACCGTTGTGACGTTATCGCTGATTTTCTGGTCGGCCTGAATGCGCAGTTCCTGGATATCGCCAGAGAGATTGCGTAAGGAGTCGGCCAGGTTCGAGGCGATCTGGACGGCTTCGGTTTTGTTGGCGAGCGTTTCCGGGCTGACGGAGAGCTGTTGCAGGGCCCCATAGAGATCGTTCAGCTCGCTCGACATCGTGTTGCTGCCGTCTGTCGCGCCGAGCTGGCTGCTGTAATATTCCAGCAGTTCGCTGATCGCCTTGTTCTTGCCCATCGTGCCGACATCGCCGACAAGGGATTTCGTCAGGTAATTATCGGTCGAGCCGGTAATGTTAATCTTGAACGGAACCGTGCCCGCGTTCGTCGTCAGGTAAGTGTCAGTTGCTTCCTTGCGTGTATAGCCAGCCTTGTCAGCATTGGTGATGTTTTGCGACACCACCTGGATCTTGCTGCTGGTGGACATCAGACCCCGAAGGGTCACATCAAGGGCGAAACCTAATGACATACGCTTTCACTTCCCGTTTCAACACGGCCTAAATTGTTTTCTTCCCGCAGGGCCTTTTTCCGCAGCATCTGGATCTGATGCATTGAATTGATATGCAGGGCATCCCGGATCCGCTTCACTTCCTCGACCAGCACCTGCTGGGCGTTCGGAGATGCGCTTTTCTCGACTGAGATAGTATTTAGCAAGTTCTGTGCCTCTTTCTCGAAGCCCTGCATCAGATCGACCTTGCGGGCGATATAGGCTTCGAAACTCAGCATGCCTTCTTTCAGAAGAATGGCGTTTTCGTGCTGGACGAGGCTGAAAAGGTCCTGCGACGTTTCCAGGAATTTCATCAGCTGGTCTTCGGAAGGTGTGGAGCGGTGTGAGTGGAGTGCCTGGCTCATATTAAAATCCCCAATGATTTTTAAGTGCGGCTTTTGCGTGGTGTATTGTTGTAAGTAAGGCAGGCATTCGAAGCCTGGAGGTTCTGTTCAATCTGCGCTTTCAGTCCTTCGGCTTCGCTCTCCAGAGCTGTTTTATAGGAGGAGAGGGCTGCCATGGCTTCATTCAGAGATTTCCTGATCCGTTCATGCTCGAGAGCCGGTAAAGTGGAGAGGTAGGCCTGAACGTCCGCGGAT
>JBEHYB010000067.1:0-13869 GCA_048498395.1 Pseudomonadota bacterium | reverse complement strand
GGTTCGAATCCTCCCGGGCGCGCCACGCGCCCTAATCGATAACTTAGCCGGACTAGTCCGGCGGGCGCGCCATTAAATTTATATCTCTTATATTCCGTAACTTTACTTTTTGCACTGCCCGGAACCTATGGGAAGCGCAGAGGTTGGTTAGGCGCAAAGTCACATACTTAAGGAGATTTATAATGAGCACAGTTTCAGCCATATTCAAAACACGTCCTCAGGCGGAAAACGCGCTTGAGCAACTGGACGATGCGGGTTTCCGCCATGACCAGGTCAGTCTGGTCATGTCTGACGAGACACGCGATGAATATATCCGCCAGATCAAAGAGAGCAGCAAGGCAGATGAAGGCGCTGCTGCCGGCGCGGGTGTCGGCGGTCTGGCCGGCGCGGTTGCCGGAATGCTGCTGGCGGCGGGAACGATCGCCATTCCGGGGATCAACCTGATCGTCACCGGCGCGCTGGTCTCGAGCCTTGCAGGTCTCGGCGCGGGCGGCCTTGTCGGGGGCCTTATCGGCGGTCTCGTCGGAGCTGGTATTCCCGAGCATGAAGCGAAATACTATGAGAAGGAAATCAAGAACGGCAATTTCCTTGTCACGGTTGATACCAATACCAAGGAACAGGAATCGGTTGCGCGCGAAATCTTCAGCCAGAATAGCGCCGACCGTATCGCGGCCTAATATTGTAAAATACGAGTTAAAAGCCCGGCTTAAAGCCGGGCTTTTCTTTGGACGGCGGCGGAATTATATTCAGTAAATATTTTTAGAGATGATTATGAAGAAAACAATTTTAAGCGTGCTTTTTCTCGGTGCAGTCCTGATGCCATATGCCGCCTTCGCCGCCGATGCAGGCGCGCCGACGCTCGAGCAGAAAATTCCCGACGATATCAAGAAGCAGAATATCACCGACAGCAAGATCCTGACATTTTCGTATGAGAACGACATGATCGGCAACGGCAAGGATGAGTATTACACCAACGGCGTGCGCGCATCTCTGCTCGACCTGAACGCGAAGCCGCCGGAATTCATCTATAATATCGCGGATCTTATTCCGCTGATCGATCTCAACGACCAGACGGCCATCACTTATTCGATCGGACAGAATATCTATACGCCGTCCGATATCACCATCGCCGCCAACCAGCCCAATGACAGGCCGTGGGCGGCGTTTTTATACGGCTCGGCAGGGCTGACGACCGTTACCGACAATCATATCGACGAGGTCGAGATGACGCTCGGCATGGTCGGCCCCGCCGCGCTTGGCGAGCAGACGCAGAAATTCATTCACGCCCATATTTCGGATTCGCCCACGCCTGAAGGCTGGTCGCACCAGCTGAAGAACGAGCCGGGATTGATCCTTTCCGCGCAGCGAAGATGGCCGCAAATGTGGGAGACGGATATCGGCAGCCTGAAACTTGCCGCCGGGCCCTATGCCGGGGCGACGGTTGGTAACGTCTATACCTATGGCAATGGCGGTTTCACGATACAGTTATTCCCGCAAGGATCGGAGTGGCAGGGAACGCCGGTGCGCGTGCGCCCCGCAATGCCGGGCAGCGGTTTCTTCGCCCTGCCGAAAGACAAATTCGACTGGTCGATCTTCGCCGGTGTCGAAGGTCGCGCCATGGCGCATAATATCTTCCTCGACGGCAATACTTTTGCGGAGAGCGATTCCGTCGACAAAAAATTCATCGTCGGTGATGCGAATGCCGGTATCGCGACAACTTACGGGCCGGTGCGGGTGAGTTATTCGCTGGTCTGGCGCAGCAAGGAATTCGACGACCAGGACAAGGACACGGTGTTTGGCGTGATCAATGTCGGGGTTCGTTACTGATGAAGCGGAATGTCGAATTTCTTGAGGATCGCTTTCTGTTTCTTGCGCAGCGTCTCAAGATCGAAACCGGCGATCATCTCGTTGAATAACTGATACCAGTTAATCTCGGCTTTCATATGGATGAAGACCGAGCCGAGGCCCAATGCCGCGCGGTCCATAAAGACGAATTCGCGTGGCACGGCCACGCCGCCGACTTCGCGGAGCTGCTGGTGCACCTTGCGCGCGGTTTCACGGCCATAAACGCCGCCCTGCGCTTCGCCGATCTTGCGCACTTTATCCTGCATCAAGGGTTCGTAGAGGAAACGCGCCCAGATATTGAGAATGTCGATCTGCGCGCGGTTGAGATTTTTAAAGCCCCAGGTTTCATAGGCGTGTACGGCGAGTTTCTCATCGTCATTCAGAAGGGCGTTATAAAGATCGATCACGCCGCCGACAAATTCCGGACGGAAGACGCGCACACAGCCGAAGTCGAGCAGGTTGACGCTCAGATCTTTTCTGATCGTGTAGTTGCCGAGATGCGGATCGCCATGGATGATGCCGTAGTGATAAAGAGGTACGTACCAGGTGCGGAACATATTGAGCGCGATCTGGTTTCTCTTGGCGATCGGGGCATCGATAAAGGTCAGGATTTTTTCGCCATCGAGCCATTGCGAAGTCAGCAGGCGTGACGTTGAAAGATCGTCGACGATTTTCGGCACATGGACGTTCGGCTCGTCTTTGAGGATTTCAGTGTAAAGCTTCTGGTGCCGCGCCTCTAACTCGTAATCAAGTTCCTCGTTGAGGCGCGCTTTCAGCTCGTCATAGATGTTCCCGGTTTTAATGGCCTTGTCGTAGCTTTCATAAAGCGAGAAAATGATCTTGAGCTGGTTCAGGTCGGCAGAGATGGCGGACTGCATATCCGGGTATTGAAGTTTACAGGCGACGAGAAGGTCGTCATGGGTGATCGCCTTGTGAACCTGGCCGAGGCTGGCGGCGGCGGATGCTTCGTGTTCGAATTTCTTAAAGTTGTTTTCCCAGTCCGGTCCGAGTTCCGATCTCATGCGGCGTCGCACGAAAGGCCAGCCCATCGGCGGCGCGTTCGATTGCAGCTGTTGCATCGCCTGCGCGTACTCAGGCGGCAGGGCTTCAGGGATGGTCGAGAGGATCTGCCCGACTTTCATCAAGGGGCCTTTGAGCGAGCCGATCGCCTGCATCAGGTCTTCTGCATGTTTCGTGCGCTCGATCTTGATGCCAAGAAATTTTTCGCCCGCCATGCGCGCGGCCAAACCCGCGACAGTCGTCGAGACGCGGCCATATCTTTTTATCTGGTTACCCATGCGTTTTTCGCTGGGCGCTTCTGGCTTTGATTTATCAGGCATGGAACTGGTTTTAAAGCAAAACCAAGTGCAATGCAAAACACTCTCTGCTTTCCAAGTGAATCGGAGTTTTGCTACATTTAAAGCCACAGGAAAAATACATGTCAGATATAGTCGCCATTAAAGACAGAATTGTTGAAACCATGCTTGCCGAGGTCGCCCAGCGGGGCTGGAGCTGGGACGGGGCCGTCGAGGCCGCGCAGAAGGCCGGGTTCCAGGATACGATGTGCAAGGCGGTGTTTCCCGAAGGGCTGAACGATGTTGTCGCCCATTTTTCCGATATCGTCGACCGCCGCATGATCGAGCGGTTGAAGAAAGTTTCGCCCGACAGCCTGAGAGTACGGGATCGCGTTATGACCGCCATGGTCAATCGTTTCGAACTTCTGGAAAGTATGAATGCGCGCAGGGTCGTCAAGGCGACATTGTCCTACTGGGCCTTGCCGGTACGCGTTCTTCAGGGGCAGCGTGTTTTGTGGCGTTCGGCCGACCGTATATGGAATTGGGCCGGCGATACGGCACAGGACTATAACAAATATACGAAACGCGGCCTTCTCTCATCGATCATCATGGGCACGACCCTTGTCTGGATCGACGATAAATCGGAAGGCTTCGAGGCTACGAAAGCATTTCTTGAGCGCAGGATCGAAAATGTCATGGAAATCGGCAAGGCAATCGGTACAATCAGGCCGGTAATGCCCGATATCACCATGCGATCCTGGACCCGGCGGAAATGAAATTCTCCAAACCTGCTTTAACGACAATCCTTTCCCTCGCCTTGCTTTCGGTGCCGGCTGTTGCCGCGTCCCAGCAGGATCCCGCGAAGCCGACCCAGGCCCCGTTCCCGACGGATGCCAACGCGCCGCAGGGCGGGGCGCTGATGGGTGTTTACGACGACGAGCGTGCGGCGGACGCGGTGCCTCTCGACAAGCCTCACCGTACGACCGAACAGGTCGGTACATGGATTGAGGAACATGCGACGACGGCGATGAATATCGATGCCGTCCAATGGGACAATCATATTAAAAATATCACGCCGGATTTCGATCCTTACGGTTTGCAGGAATATCAGAACTATCTTAACACGAGCGGCATCCTGAATGTTTTGAAAACAAACCAGATGCGGCTGAGCGCCATCATGGACGGCAGTGTCACGCTGCTCAGCCAGGGCGCGATCGGCGGCACCTATCACTGGCTCTACCAGATGCCCTTGATGCTGACCTATTACGACGAAGACACCAAGACATTGAAGAACGGCAAGGTCCAGTCCCAGAACCAGCGGGTCATGGTCCGCGCCCAGATCGGCCGGGTCGTCAAGGGGGCGGATGACAATAATATTGTTATCGAGCGCTGGAGCGTCACGCCGATACGTTAAAACCGGCCAGAAAAGCTGTGATTAACTCAATTTGCCATTTACAGCTTTCTTGCCGGGATCGCGCCAAGTTTAGTAGGGTCACCCAATCATAACAATTCGAGACGAAAGAGTACAAAATGGCGCAAGTAGCTGCGGCAAATGATGCCCCTGAATCAACTTCGGAAGAAAAAGATATTGGCGGCGTGTCCGGCAAGCGCCTGCGCGCTTACCTCGATCGTATCGAGCGTCTCGAGGAAGAGAAAAAAGGCATCGCGGACGATATCAAGGATATCTATGCCGAAGCCAAGGGCGTTGGTTTCGACGCAAAAATCCTGCGCAAGGTTTACACGCTGCGCAAGATGAACACAGACAAGCGTCGTGAAGAAGAAGAACTGCTCGAGCTTTACAAGGCAGCTGTCGGCCTCGAATAGAGGATCAGAGCATCGAGGGCGGTTCGAAGTTGATCCGGTGCAAATCCGGATTGCGGCCTTTGAACCCTTCGATGTCTTCATTGTAAGTTCTTCGAATAGTGTGATACTGGCTTTCCCGCTGGCGTGGTGTGACCGCGCAGGAGACTGAATCGAAGAATTCCGTTAGTTTTAAAATCCATTTATGCTCGTTGGGAACTTTCAGCATCGCCGCGTTTACCGCGAACCTGTTTCGCAGTTCTATAAGCTGTTCGCTGGAATAGGGGTCTGTATCGTCGCACAGGCGGCCAAGCCTTTTAGACAGGATATGGACGCGCGCCTGCCGGATGCACCGCAGTCTTTCACTCATTTCACTCAATCCTTGTTCAACTCTTTATTTTTTATTTATATAAATAAGAACAAATCAAAGAATGCTTGGCAAGGCTTTTATGCGGCATTTATGTCGCAGGGCGATTTTTGACCAGATCCTCGACCACCGCAGGGTCTGCGAGCGTTGATGTATCGCCGAGCCCGTCGATTTCATTCGCCGCGATTTTACGCAGGATTCTGCGCATGATCTTGCCCGAGCGGGTCTTTGGCAGGCCCGGTGCCCATTGAATGACATCGGGTGACGCGATAGGGCCGATGATGCGGCGCACAGTCTGGACGATCTCTGTCCGTGTCTTGTCCGAGGATTCGGCATCGGGCAGCAATGTTACATAGGCGTATATTCCCTGACCCTTGAGATCGTGCGGGAAGCCGACGACGGCGCTCTCAGACACGAGGACGTGTTCGTTGATCGCGCTCTCGATTTCGGCTGTGCCGAAACGATGGCCCGAGACATTGATGACATCATCGACGCGGCCTGTGATCCAGTAATCGCCGTCTTCGTCGCGTCGTGCGCCGTCGCCGGTGAAATACATTCCTTTGAACGACGAGAAATAGGTCTGCACGAAACGCGCATGATCCTTATAGACGGTGCGCATGATGCCGGGCCAGCTATGGGTGATGACCAGATTGCCTTCCGTCGCGCCTTCCTGCACGACACCTTCGTTATCGACGATGGCCGGGCGGATGCCGAAGAATGGCTTTGTCGCTGAGCCGGGCTTGAATGTCGTGGTGCCAGGCAGCGGCGTGATCATGTGGCCGCCGGTTTCCGTCTGCCACCAGGTGTCGATGATCGGGCAGCGTTTTTCACCGACGACGTTGTAATACCAGTTCCAGGCCTCGGAATTGATTGGCTCGCCGACGCTGCCCAGGATACGCAATGATTTGCGGCTGGTTTTTGTCACGAATTCATCGCCCTGGCGCAGGATCGAGCGGATCGCGGTCGGTGCGGTATAGAAAATATTTACCTTGTGCTTGTCGATGACCTGCCAGAAGCGCGACCAGTCGGGATAATTCGGAATGCCTTCATATATGAGAGAGATTGCGCCGTTGGCGAGCGGGCCATAGACGATATAGGAATGGCCGGTGACCCAGCCCACATCCGCCGTGCACCAGTAAATCTCGCCCTCGCGGTAATCGAAACTGACTTCGTGAGTCAGCGAAGCATAAACCAGATAGCCGCCGGTCGTGTGCAGAACGCCCTTCGGCTTGCCGGTCGAGCCGGAGGTATAGAGAATAAACAGCGGGTCTTCGGCGTTCATTTCCTCGCAGGGGCATTCGGTGCTTTGCGCGCCGGCGAATGTTTTCCAGTTCACGTCGCGGCCTTCGACCCAGTTCACGTTTTCATTCGTATGTTTGAACACAAAAACGGTTTTCACGTCCGGGCATTGCGTCAGGGCCTGATCGACATTGGCCTTGAGCGGAACTTTCTTGCCGCCGCGCAGACCTTCGTCGGCGGTGAGGACGATCGTCGATTCACAATCATGGATACGGTCGCGCAGGGAATCCGGCGAGAAGCCGCCGAAGACAACAGAGTGAATGGCCCCGATACGCGCGCAGGCGAGCATCGCATAGGCGGCTTCCGGAATCATGGGCATATAGATAGTGACGCGGTCGCCGCGTTTGACACCTTTGGCCTTGAGTGCGTTTGCAAGGCGCGAGACTTCGTCTTTCAATTCGGCGTAGGTGATATTCTTGTTTTGTGACGGATCGTCACCTTCCCAGATAAAAGCGGTCTGGTTCGCGCGTTTCGGCAGATGGCGATCGACGCAGTTGTAGCAGGCGTTCAGGACACCATCTTCATACCACTTGATCGAGACATCGCCGTCAAAACTGGCATTTTCGATCTTTGTCGGTTTTTTAAACCAGTCAATACGTTCGGCGGCCTCGGCCCAGAATTTATCACTTTGCGTAATGGATTGTTTGTAGAGCTCGTCATATTTTGCGAGCGTAATCGTCGTCCCCATAGTTTTATTTCCCCTTGGAAAGTTGTTCCGTAATTTGTGCAAAGGCTTTGAGTGTTTCTTCGCTGACATGGTGTTCCATGCCTTCGGCATCAAGATGCGCGATTTCGCTCTTAATATTCAGTGCGCGCAAAAAATTGTAAACAATTTCATGTCTTTCCTTACAGTGCAGTGCGAGGGTTTTTCCCTTCTCGGTCAGGAAGATTGAGCGGTAAGGCCGGTTGATCACGTAGCCTTCCTTGTTAAGGCGCGTGATGATCTTGCTGACGGTGGCGTGCGCAATCCCGAAATAATTGGCAAGGTCGATGACGCGGGCTTCGCCCTGTAGTTCGATCAGGTCCGAAATCATTTCGACGTAATCTTCCGCGGTTTCTGTCTGGTGGGCTTCGCGAACCCGGGCAAAGGCCTTGGCGCGATCCTCAAGGGGCAGCAGAGAACTGGCTTTTTTGGCTGTCATCGGGGGAGTTTATCGAAAAAATACCCCTTGTCAAATCTGTAGCCAAGGCTATACTTTATAGGATAGACATGATACAAGGCATGATGAACACGACTTTTTGGCGCAGGGAGACGGGCGAGCCATCGCTTGTCGAGGTTTTTAAATCCATTCCGATTAACAGGAAGAATGGATGGCGCAAGTTTCTGTCCTTTGCTGGGCCCGGCTATATCGTAGCGGTCGGGTACATGGATCCGGGCAACTGGGCAACTTCGCTGGTCGGCGGATCGAAATTCGGTTTCGCGCTTTTAAGCGTCGCGCTGCTCTCCAATTTCATGGCGATTATTTTACAGTCGTTATGCTCGCGTCTTGCGATTGGATCGGGACGTGATCTAGCCCAAGCCTGCCGCGACGGTTTTCCTCAATTTCTTGTCTGGCCGCTCTGGCTCCTCGCCGAGATTGCGATCTGCGCGACGGACCTCGCCGAAGTGATCGGTACCGCGATTGCGCTTAATCTCCTGTTTCATATTCCACTTGAGATCGGTGTCGTAATTACCGCACTCGATGTATTCATTATCCTGTGGCTGCAAAATAAGGGATTTCGCTGGATCGAAGCGTTTATCATGACTCTGCTCGGCGTGATCGCGAGTTGTTTCCTCGTGCAGATCGCCATGGCCGATCCCGACTGGGGCAAGGTCATTCGCGGTTTTGCGCCAACGACCGAGATCGTGAAGAATCCTGACATGCTCTATCTTGCGCTGGGTATCATTGGCGCAACGGTCATGCCGCATAATCTGTACCTGCATTCATCCATCGTGCAGACGCGTGCCTATGGCGACACGATCGAGGAGAAAAAGCAGGCGCTTAAATTCGCAAATATCGATACGGTGCTCGCGCTATTTTTCGCGTTGACGATCAATGCTTCCATTCTCATTCTTGCCGGAACTTTTCATTATGCTGGTTTAAGCGATATCAAAGACCTGGATAAGGCGCATGCGCTTCTGACACCGCTGCTCGGCTCGGCGATCGCACCGACCCTGTTCGGGATCGCGCTGTTATGCTGTGGCCTGAACTCAACTGTGACCGCAACATTATCCGGTCAGGTTGTCATGGAAGGTTTTATCAATCTGCGTATTCCGGCCTGGCTCAGGCGCATGGTGACGCGATTGATCGCGATCATACCGGCGGCGGTCATCGCGATTTACTACGGGATCGAACAGACAGGAAAACTCCTTATCCTGAGCCAGGTGATTTTAAGTTTGCAATTGCCGTTCGCGATTCTGCCATTGATCTGGTTTACGGCGCGAAAGAACAAGGTCGGCGAGATGAAGGCCCCGCTCTGGCTGACCGGCGTGGCCATGGTAATCGCGGGCGTGTTGATCACGCTGAATATAAAAATGATTATGGATGTGGTCGCGGGTTAAACGCCGCCCATTTTGCAGATCACGTCCCATTCCTTGTCCGTCACTTTACCGACGGAGAGGCGTGACAGGCGGATCAGATCCATATCCTTGAAAGCGGGTTTCGATTTTATCTCGGCGAGGGTGACAGTTTTAGGAAACGGTTTCACCGGCTTTACATCGACCTGTACGAATTTGCCTGTTTCATCGGATGGGTCGGGATAGGCGGTTTTCACGATCTCGACGATGCCGACAATCTCCTTGCCTTCGTTCGAATGATAAAAGAATCCAAGGTCGCCTTTTTTCATGGCCTTGAGATTAAGCGCTGCGGCGTGGTTTCGTACGCCGCTCCAGTTGGTTTTCTTGTCTTTGACAAGCTGTTCCCAGGCATAGACGGATGGTTCCGATTTCATCAACCAATATGACATCAGGCGAGCTCGATCTTGTTGGGACGGTCCATGATCTGCGCGATCGCGTCCTTGATGGCAAGACGACCTTCGATACAGGCATGGACGTTCTGGACGATCGGCATTTCAACGTCGAAATCTTTCGCGAGCTGGACGGCTGCTTTGGCCGTATGAACGCCCTCGGTCACGGATTTGCGGGTGGCCAAGATTTCAGCGGCGCTTTGCCCCTGACCCATCAAAAATCCGAAAGAAAAATTACGCGACTGTTTGCTGGCGCAGGTCAGCATAAGATCGCCGACACCGCATTGTCCCATTAATGTGTCACGTCGTCCGCCAAGCGCGACGGTTAATCTGGCGATTTCGACAAGACCGCGCGTGACAAGCGCCGCGCGGGCGCTTTCGCCGAGTTCCAGCCCTTCGATAATGCCGCAGCCGATGGCGATGACATTCTTGATCGCGCCGCCGATCTGCGCGCCGATAACATCGTCGGTTGTATAAAGGCGCAATGTCTTGGACGACAACGAGGACTGGATGCGTTCGGCAAGAACCTTGTCTTCGCAGGCCAGCGTCGCGGCCGTCGGTTTGCCCATTGAAAGTTCTGAGGCGAAGCTCGGTCCCGTCAGCACGGCGACCGGGTTCGGGCATTCATTGCGGATGATCGTCGAGAGAAGCTGGCGGCTCTCAATCTCGATGCCTTTGGCGCAGATGATGATCGGCTGATCAGGGCGCAGATATGGCTTCATCTGATCAAGAATGGCGCGCGTATGTTGGGCCGGGACGACATTCAAAAGCACGTCTTCCTTCAACGCGCGCGATAAATCGGAGGTGGCGCGGATCGTTCCGTTCAGCTTCACGCCCGGCAAGTAAGTTTTGTTTTCCTTGAATTTATTGATGTCATTGGCCAGTGCTTCTTCACGCGCCCACAAAGTCACGTTATGCCCGGCTTCGGCGTAGACCTGCGCAAGGGCTGTGCCCCATGCGCCACCACCTATGACGGAAATTCTTGTCATGCTGATTTCTTCTCCACTCTCATTTCTTCAAGCGGCCAGCGCGGACGGGCCGGGACGTTGAGGTCGCTTGTCCGGTTGGCGCGCAACAACTCTATACCCGCCCAGGCGACCATCGCGCCGTTATCGGTGCAGTATTCAAGCGGCGGAGCCATGAATTTGAAGCCCTGCGCCGCGCAGGCATCGAGCAGGCCCTTACGCACGGCCTGATTGGCGGCAACGCCGCCGCAGACGACGAGCACCGGCGCGACTTCTGGATGCAGGGATTTGAATTTCTTCATTGCCATCGTGGATCTGTGAGCGAGTGTACGTGCGATAATATCCTGAAACGAAGCGGCGAGACAGGCGAGATCGTCTTCAGGCAGCGTGTTGTTCACAGTCATGCGGTCGATTTCATTGCGCACCGCGGTTTTCAATCCCGAGAAAGAGAAATCCATATCGCCGGTATGTTCCATCGGGATCGAGAATGAATATTTAGTGGCAGAGGTGGCTTTATTTGCGAGTTTTTCCAGATGCGGGCCGCCGGGAAAAGGCAGCCCCATCATCTTCGCGGCCTTGTCAAAGCATTCGCCGGCCGCGTCGTCGCGCGTCGTGGCCCAGAGCTGGTAGTCGCCAATACCTTCGACGAGAAGGATTTGCGTATGTCCGCCGGAGATCAAGAGCACCAGATAAGGAAACGGAATATCGTCGACGAGGCGCGGCGAGAGCAAGTGCGCCTCAAGATGGTTGACGGCGAGGAACGGCTTGCCGAGAGATGATGCCATGGCTTTGCCTGCCATCATGCCGACCATCACGCCGCCGATCAGGCCGGGTCCGCATACCGCGGCAACGCCATCCAGTTGCGTGAGCGAGATGCCCGCTTTTTTGACGCAGGCCAATATTAGCTTGTCAAGATGATCGAGATGCGCACGGGCGGCTATTTCCGGGACGACACCGCCGAAAATTTCATGATCTTCTATTTGACTTAAAACCATGTGCGCATGAACCTTGCGGTTGTCGTCGATAATGGCGACACCGGTTTCGTCACAGCTGGTTTCAATTCCCAAAATAAGCATGCAGAAACGTCTAGCCTGTATCCATGAAAGCGGCAAGTGGGCAAGGCCAAAAGAGACCGGATATTACAATTAACCAATTGGATTTTTGGCCTTTCAATGCTTATATAGAACACATGACGACAGATCCCAAAACATCCGCCGAAAACGATGCTCCCCAGATTACGCCGCGTGCCGATTATGAAATGAACGTCGTCAAGGACGATTCAAGCAAAGTCATGATGGCCGCGACGATCGTCATACTGGTCGTCGCCATTGCCGGCGGAATAATTGCCGTAACGCCGCAGGTCAAGAATATGGCGCGGCAGAAAGAAAAAATCGCCGACCTCGAGGCCGAACTTGCCAAGGCGAAACAGAGCGAGCAGCCGAACGCGGTCGAAGCGCAACTGAGCGACGTGCAATCAAAGATGCAGGTTCTGGCCGATCAGGCGGAACAATTCAAATCGGCGATCGCCACCGGCGACATGCAAAGCAAACTTGCGCAACTTGAAACGAAATTCGATCAGGTTGTCCAGCAAGCCCATTCGCTGGGTCTTAACAGCCTGATGTCGCGTGTCAGCGCCTTACAACAAACGCCGGAGGGCGCGAGCGCTGTCACCGGGCTTGTCGGCATGCTCGCGAACGCACCGGCGGGCACTGATATCGGGCAGACATTCGAAGCAATGCGCCAGTCGGACCCGAGCGTCGCCAAAATCGCCGAAGGTGTTGCGCCGGAAGATATGAAGGCCGCGGCGATGCTGATCGCCATGTCGCAGCTGCGCAGCTCATTACAAAAAGATAATAGTTCATTCGATGCGGATCTTGCTTTGTTGAAACGCACGCTGCCGAGTGACGATCCGAAGCTTGCCGAGGCGATCGACCGTTTGGCCCCAAAAGCGAAATACGGCGTGCTGACACCGAGCGGATTGTCACAGCAATTCCGCGGCATGACCGGCGATATTGTTTCCGCGTCTCTTTCGGGTTCGGATGTCTCGCTGCGTGAAAAAGCCAAGGCGCGTCTTGCCGATGTTTTCATGGTTGAGAAAAACGGGCAGCGAATTTCCGGCACCGAGGCGCAGATCGCCATCGCCGCCGCGCAGAAAGAGCTCGATATGGGCAATGTCGATGCGGCGATTGAAATCCTGCAGACGCTTAAAGGCCCGGCTGCCGAGAAAACCCAGCCGTTTCTCGAGCAGGCGCAGGCGACCGTGCTTGCGGGCAATCTGCAGAACATGCTGGGTCAGAATATACTGCAGAGCCTGAAGGCGAATGCGGGCGTGCTGGTCAATGGCATGCCGGACGGCGTGATCAACCCGATGAACGTCATGGGCATCACGAACCAGATCAAGACGATGTCGGGCGATACGTCGCCACCTGTCGTCGTGCCGGTGCATTAAGGACAGGCGCAACGGCATGATCAAATCACTCTGGTATCTCGCAAAGATTTTTATCCTGATCGGCATAGGCGTTTATCTTGCCGTGCAGCCGGGAACTGTCGAGGTCGCCTGGCGCGAATATACCTTGCATGTGCATCTGGGTGTTATCGCGCTCTTATTATTTGTCACGATCCTCGTCGTCTCATTCATCACCGGCGCAGTGCACGGGATATCCGCGCTGCCGCGCGAATGGAAGCGTTCTCGCTATGAACGCCGCCGCACCAAGGGGCACCAGGCGATCGTGCGCGCGCTGTCTGCGGCTTCCGCAGGTGATTACAGGAATGCTTATTATCTTGCGCACCGCGCGCAGAAATTCCTGCCGGAAAGCGAAGCCGGATTGTCATTGCTGTTGCAGGCGCATGCCGCTAAAGGGCGTGGTAACGAGGCGGATTCCGAAGCTGCCTTCAAGGCGCTGCTTAAAAATTCTGATACAGCCATTCTCGGTGTGCAGGGCCTGATCCAGAAGGCAATGCTTGAGGGCGATTATCACCGTGCGCTCAGTCTTGCCCGTGAAAGCGCTGCCGCCCAGCCGAAGAACGCGCATCTTGTGAAGCCTGTCTACGATCTCGAAATCAGGAACAGATTGTGGAACGACGCGCTGGTATCGCTTGATAAAATCGCATCCAGCAAGACAATGCCGGTGGCGGAGATCAAGTCGGATCGCAGCGTCATATATATAGTACTTGGCGACCTTGCGCGCAGTGAGGGAAAATATTCAGAAGCTATAAAGGCTTATAAACGCGCCTACCAGGCAAACCCTAATTCGACACCTGCCGCCATGCGGCTTGCAAACGCCAATCTCGATATGGGACAGCGTGTCGCGGCGCTCGCCGTCGTCAAGAAGAATTGGGCGTTGACTGCAAA
>JBEHYB010000066.1:0-14251 GCA_048498395.1 Pseudomonadota bacterium | reverse complement strand
GCACGCACTTTCAGGAAAATGGCGCGCGCATCTTGAAGTTTACAAGCATGGCCATGACGATCATACAAGGCGTGATGAGGATAATTATCCAGGCGACTTACTCAACGAAAACCAGGCGGCTTTTTATGTTGCCGATACGGTTCATGCCGACCAGTTGGCGGATGACCTAAACAACGACCCGCATCTGCAATTTATCGCCAAGTCTCGTGGTTTTGACGGCGTGGCGATTGCCGTTCATACACGCGGCGGCCTGACGACAAAAGCACAGAACGCGTTGATCGAGGACTACAAGGCCGGAAAATATATGGCGATTGTCGGCGACTCCAAATTCAAGGAGGGTTTCGACCATCCGCCGCTTAAAACCGTTTTCGATTATCAGCGTGGATCTTTGGTCGATAAATCTCAAATTCTCGGACGTGGCGCACGTAAGTGGTTTAACGAGGCAAAAGACCGCTTCGAAGGTATGACCTTTATCGACTCTGTAATATATATTGGTAGTGATGATCCTGAAATCGACCAGAAAAACCGAGAAACGGCCTTGCGTTATTCCGTTCTTGCGAGCTCGATTATCGACGGTACTCATATTTTAAGCGAAGCGGAAGAAAAGCGGAAGAAATCCGTGGGGCCTAATCAGGGCGGCGGTTATTCCGTACTTAATTTCCCGTCAGATATTCAGGTGGAATCATACTCGACGCTTGAAGAGGTCAAATCTATTCATGCTGAAATTGCTTATCTCAATAAAGAGCACTACATAAATTTAACTGATGAAATGCGAGAAAGTCTGCGAAGTGATATGGAGCGGACGAATTATATGGGAAGAAAAATTTCTGATTTTCTTAATAAAAGATTTGGAGAAGGGTTTGTATCGGAACATATTATAAAAACTTGGTCTATCTCCGCAAAGTCTGCTGAAAAAATTAAATATGACGCAGTAGTAGGGTTTTTAAAGTCTTTGCCTTCAATGGGGCTTATTAAGATTAGTGAGGAAGAAAGAAATAATTTTATTTCTGAAATGAAGAGGGTGAATTATGGTTCAACTAAGCTTGCTAATGCATTAAACGAGAAATTCGGGGATGATTACATACTGACATATAGAATGATAGACAGTTGGGCAACAAAATCTAGAGTAGAAAAAAGTAAATTTGATGCAGCTGTAGAGCTTCTAAAAGGAATGCCTACGATCGCAGAGTTGATTGAAATTAAAGATGAAGATAGAAGCGCGCTGATTTCAGAGATAAAACGCACTGATTATGGCCCAACAAAAATTGCTAAAGCATTGAATGAGAAATTTGGTGAGAATTATATAGGGTTCAAAATAATTGAGACGTGGACGAATAAAACAAAAATCGCAGAAAGAGATAAGTTTGAATCCGTTATAAATTTATTGAAAGATTTGCCTACAATTGGCGAGACAATGGAAATTAGTGATGAAATTAGAAGTAAGCTTGCATCGGAAATGGCGAGAACCGGTTTTAAGTCGATAAAAATTGCAAATATATTGAACAAGAAATTTGGTGAAGGGTATATATCGCAAACTCAAATTGCGACTTGGCTAAAGAAATCTAGAACTGCTGAAAAAGCTAAATTAGAATCTGTCATGGAGATTTTTAAAAACTTGCCTGCAGCTGCTGAGACAATGCCAATTAGTAATGAAATAAGAAATAAATTTTTGTCAGAGATGAAGAGAACCGGTTACCGTAACGTGAAGCTTGCAAATGCTTTAAATGATAAATTTGGTGAAGATTTTGTTTCAGCTCAAGTGATCTTTAGCTGGTCGACTAAGGCTCAGTCTGCGGAAAAAAACGTGTTCGATGCGGTAATGAATTTGCTTAAAGATCTGCCGGACGCGCAACCCAAAGGCCCTAAACCTCTATCAGGTCCGTCAATTTAAATATTGGGGCCGCGCCTCGACGCACCGCACAACATATCCCGCCTCATATTAAGGATAAATTTATTGCTGACGATGGAATGCGGCGATAAGCTTCTTTTATATTTAAAGCAATTTGTGAGGCTATAATATAATGAGTGCAATCGATAACGCTGCGGCGGGCCGCCATTTCTTTTTATTCGACGATTCACGCGAAGATTTTTTAAGAGAACATTGCGACGATGCGGATGATTACGATCTGCCGCGCTATGAAGTCACGCCGGGATTTAATATCCGCGCGCTTGGCCTTGATATTCATGTCCCGTTCGGCGCGACTGTCACGACTTATTATAACGAGAAAAAAGAGATTACTGCGCCGGGCCTTGCGCCGCTTTAGCGATTTTCTCTAGCTTGTACGAACGCATTCCCATTAGTCTTGAATCGAAATCGATCGATTGTGCCGGAGTATCCTGTGGCGTTGTCGCCAGCGCCTTCCTGATATGGGCGAGCGCCCCCAGTCCGAAATCGGGGTAACAGAAAATATCGCGGTCGCTCATGGCTGCAACATCACCGATAGTTTTCAGGCCAAGGCAGTGAAGTCCGTTGAGAATGCGCGACGAGAGCTCGAGCGTTTCAAAACTTTTTCTGAGAAATTCTTTTGTCAGCTCAGCCGGTTTCGCGCCGATTTCGATTTTTGCGCGCGCGTCCGGCGAGGCGGCTTCGATGCGTGCGAGAATTTCTTCGGCCGTCTCGCTCGCGTAGCGAAGTTTAGGCGCAAGATGTTCCGCCTTAAAAACCGATTTGCCGGTAATGCCCGGCCCCGCATGGATCGCAAAGACACCGGTGATTTTCTCGACCGGATAATTTTTGGTGCTATGGGCGATGCCGTTCACCGTGACGTTGCGGGCGACACCTATCGCTGCCTGGTAATAGGCACCGATTTTAACTGTGTTGGTTTGGCTCGGCATTTTGAATCGCGGTCCTGTTTTGATGCTTATATATAAGTCAGTATTCAATATTATGAAAAGATGCAAATTTAAAATTGTTCTAACTTTGTTCTTTACAGGTGAGAACAAAATGCGTACAAATAATCCACGTATTCAGTTAGAGCAGAATCAGTCAAAACAGGAGATAATTAATGTCAGTCACCCCATTCAAAGGATCAGATATGGACCGTTCCCCGGCAGAAAAGAACAAGGCTTTGGACGCTGCTCTTCAGCAAATCGAGCGCGCATTCGGCAAAGGCTCGATCATGAAATTAACCGGCGATAACGCCCATATGGAGGTCGAGGCTGTTTCGACCGGCTCGCTCGGCCTTGATATCGCGCTCGGGATCGGCGGCGTGCCGCGCGGTCGTATCATCGAGGTTTTCGGACCTGAATCCTCGGGTAAAACGACACTTGCCCTGCAGATCATCGCCGAGGCGCAAAAAGCCGGCGGCACCTGCGCCATCGTCGACGCGGAACACGCGCTCGATCCGGGCTATGCGAAAAAACTCGGCTGTGATGTCGACAATCTTTTGATCTCTCAACCGGATGCCGGCGAACAGGCTCTGGAGATCGCCGATACTCTCGTGCGCTCGGGCGCTATTGATGTTCTAGTCGTCGATTCTGTTGCCGCCCTTGTGCCGAGAGCCGAACTCGAAGGTGAAATGGGCGACAGCCACATGGGTCTGCAGGCGCGTCTGATGTCGCAAGCCCTGCGTAAACTGACGGGTTCTATTTCACGCTCTCGCACGGTCGTTATCTTCATCAACCAGATCCGCATGAAGATCGGCGTGATGTTCGGTTCGCCTGAAACGACCACGGGGGGTAACGCGCTTAAATTCTACGCGTCTGTCCGTCTTGATATCCGCCGTATCGGCTCCATCAAAGATCGCGAAACGGTCGTCGGTAACCAGACGCGCGTCAAGGTCGTGAAAAACAAGATGGCTCCTCCGTTCCGCCAGGTCGAATTCGATATCATGTTCGGCGAAGGTATCTCGAAAACCGGCGAACTGATCGATCTCGGCGTTCAGGCAGGATTTGTTGAAAAATCAGGTGCATGGTTTGCTTATGACGGCCAGCGTATCGGCCAGGGACGTGAGAATGCCAAACAATTTATGAAGGATAACCCGGAAGTCGCCGCGAAGCTTGAAAAAGCCATTCGCGATAAATCGAACGGCATTGCCGACGCGATGCTCGCCGGTCCTGAAGGGGACGAGGCGGCGGAAGCTGCGATGGATGCGCCTGAGCTTGAAGCCGAGACAAAACCGGCCAAGGGCAAGAAGTCAGCGGCTTAGGCGGTTTTCGTCATTCCCGGCGCTTTTGTATTGCGCAAGCAAACGAAAGCGGGAAGGGAAACCAGTACAAATAAGGTGCGGCCCTCTAAGGGGCCGCTCTTTTTTTGCGGGATCCCTGATCTGCACTCGCGTTGCTCGTTTGTCGGGGATGACAGATGGGGCAGTTGCCTAATTCTTCTCGCCGCGCAGAATTTTTGATTTCTCGCGGTTCCAGTCGCGTTCCTTGATCGTTGCGCGCTTGTCATGCTCGGCCTTGCCCCTGGCAAGCGCGATCTGGACTTTGGCGAGGCCGCGGCTGTTGAAATAGATCTTCACCGGCACGATCGTATAACCTTCGCGCTTGCTCGATCCGATCAGCTTGTCGATTTCTTTTTTCTTCAGCAGCAGGCGGCGCGGGCGTTTGCTTTCATGCTGGAGATGCGCGCCCGCCGGATTGTAAGGGCCGATATAGCAATTATACAGCCAGATATCGCCGCCTTTTTCCGCGGCAAAACATTCATTGAACGAACATTGGCCGTGGCGCAGGGATTTGACTTCCGTGCCGGTCAGCTGGATTCCGGCCTCGAAACTTTCCTCAAGAAAATAATCGTACCGCGCGCGACGGTTGTCGGCGACGGTCTCGTTCACGGAAATAAGTTCCGGCTTTTTCTTGTCTTTCTTATTAGCCATTTTTCAACTTTGTCATTCTGAGCGAAGCGAAGAATCTAGGAGCAGACTGTGAAAAGATCCTTCGCATGCGCTCAGGATGACAGTGCCCGATCATGCCGCTGTTTTCCGGGCTCCTGAAGGTAGATTGATTTTTATTTTTTCCAATGCCGCATCAACCGCTTTGCGTGCGGTTGCGCTCGCCGGAAGGAGAGGCAGGCGCAGTTCATCGCTGCACAGGCCGAGCGTCGAACAGGCGTATTTGACAGGGGCTGGCGACGATTCCACGAAGAGAGATTTATGCAGCGGTGCGAGGAGTTTTTGCAACTCGTTGAATTTCACCATATCGCCGTCGCGCCAGGCGTTCTGGAAGTCAGCGCACATACGCGGCGCGACATTCGAACTGACGGAGATGCAGCCATCTGCGCCCTGCGCGAGATAAGCGCCGGCAAGTGCATCTTCACCGGAAAGGATGGAGAACTCTTTTTTGACTTGCGATTTTATCAGCGTAGTGCGCGATGTGTCGGCGGTCGCGTCTTTCAATCCGGCAATACGCGGCAATTCTGCGAGGCGCAGGATCGTATCGACGCTGATTTCGACCACCGTTCTTCCCGGCACGTTATAGAGTATGATCGGCAGGTCGGTCGAATCATGGATGGCCTTGAAGTGCGCGAACAGCCCGTCCTGCGTCGGTTTGTTATAATAGGGGGTCACGGTAAGCAGCGCATCTGCCCCGGCATTTTGAGCAATAGTGCTTAATTCAATGGCTTCGCGCGTGGAATTCGAGCCCGTGCCCGCGATGACCGGAATCTTTTTGCCAGATGACTTGACCGTTTGGACGCAAAGCTCGAATATACGCTTTGTCTCATCATAAGTAAGCGTCGGGGATTCTCCCGTCGTGCCGCTAGGAACCACGCCGTGACTACCTTCCTGAATCTGCCACTCGACAAATTTTTCAAAAGCAGCCCAGTCGATCTCGCCGTTTTTAAAGGGCGTGATGAGGGCGGTAATCGAGCCGTAAAATCTGGCAGTCATGGTCTAAGCCTTTCCGTAAACATGACCAATCTACAAAATAGAAAGCCTGCTGTCTACATTACTACAGCGTTGTTACTGGCTTTCTCTGCTTTGACATGCCCCGCCCATGCCGACGGCAATTCGGCGCAGGCGTTGAAATACATGGCTTCGAAAGACTGGGTGCAGGCCCGCAGCCTGACATTGCGCTCCCACGATCCGACCCTCGCCAAGCTTTATGAATGGATGCTTTATCAAAGCTCGGCGACGGGGCTGCCGTTTGAGAACGTGGCGCGTTTTATTCGCGCCAATCCGGCCAGTCCGGATTTCGACGATCTGAAAGAGACGGCGGAACGCAATATGCCGGGTAATTATCCTGCGCAATCGGTTCTGCAATGGTTCGATGCTTACGCGCCGGTCAGCGCGCGCGGTCTCGATCTGTACGTGTCGGCGGCACTGGCTTCCGGGCAGAAGGAGAAAGGGCGCAAGATTTTAAACCAGTACTGGCCGAAAGTTTCGATGAAAGGCGAGGAACAGTCCGCAATGCTGTCGCGTTACGGTTCGATGCTGACCCAGGATGCCAATCGCCGCCGGCTTGATTATCTCCTGTTCAACGACCAGGAGAAAAACGCCAAATCCCTGGCGCGCGCCATGGGTCAGGGTTATGTCGCGCTCACGGAAGCGCGCATCCAGCTCAGCAACGATTCACGCTCGGCAGAGGCGGTCATCGCGCTCGTGCCGCCAACTTTACGCAGCGATCCGGGATTTTTATACGAGCGTCTGAAATGGCGCAGGAAAAAGAACGAGGATGCCGGCGCGATCCAGATCCTCAACAATCCGCCGCCCCCGGCAATGATCACCAATAACGAAGACTGGTGGAAAGAACGCAATATCATGGCGCGCCGTCTGATCGAGGAACGCCGTTTTGACGAGGCTTATAAAGTCGCCTCGCGTCACGAACAGATGGAGGGGCCCGAATATGCGGATGCCGAATGGCTCTCCGGCTGGCTCGCGCTTCGCTTTCTGCGCAAGCCCGATGTCGCGCTCAAACATTTCGAAAGCATGTATCCGCGCGTGAAAACGGCGATGAGCCGCGCGCGCGCCGCTTACTGGGCGGGCATGGCGACCGAAGCATTGAACCAGCCCGCTAAAACGGCGACATGGATGGGCATCGCCGCGAGTTTCCCGAAAGTCTATTACGGACAACTGGCCGCCAAGCATATGAAGGGCCAGATCCGTGTGAATTCACCCGTGGCGGCGGTTGCGACTTCCGCCGATACGGCTAAAATTAAAAATAGCGATCTTGGCCGCGCGATCCGTATGACGGACGAGGCCAATCTGAAGTATATCCGCAACAAGATGATCGCGTCCTTAACTGATACGCTCAATACGGGCGGCGAGTATAAGGCTCTTGCCCAGATGCTGACCGGCATGGGGCTGAAGGCGGAAGCTTTGAAAGTCGCGAAGAAAGCTTCCGGAGATAATTTCTTCTTGCGCGAGGAAGCCTATCCGACGGTCAAAAATCTATTCAATGGGCTGAATGTCGATGTCGCGCTCGCCCATGCCCTGATCCGCCAGGAAAGCCAGTTCGATCCGGACATCAGAAGTCCGAGCGGCGCGTTGGGCCTGATGCAGCTGATGCCGGGCACGGCGAAGGAAGTCGCGAAGAAACGCGGCTGGAGTCACCAGAATGAATGGCTGACGACGCAACCGAAACAAAACGTGCTCGTCGGCTGCGCCTATCTCAATGACTTGCTCGCGCGCTTCAATGGTTCTTATCCGCTCGCGCTTGCGGCCTATAACGCCGGCCCGCGCCGTGTGAATGAATGGATCGCGGAATTCGGCGATCCGCGCTCGGGCCAGATCGACTGGGTCGACTGGATAGAGCTTATTCCCGTTTATGAAACGCGCAATTACGTCCAGCGCGTCATGGAAAATTACATGGTATATAAGGATCATATGGGCGTTTGATATACGTGCGTATTCACGCGCTGAATACGCAAACATGTAATAAGCTTTAAGTAACTATTTTCTTATCAAATGGTAGCAATGGCCGCATAAATTGGGGCGCGCCATTTCTATTTTTTGGATAGGAAAAACAATGAACATTCTCATCGCCGACGATCACGTCCTGTTTCGTGATACGCTCAACCATTATATCAATCGGGCGCAGCCGGAGTATAAGCTCCAGATGGCTTCGAATCTTGGTGAGGTCGTCGATGTTTTAAAGGCGCATGATTTCAATCCCGATCTGTGCATTCTCGATTTCCGCATGCCGGGTATGCGCGGTTATGAAGGATTTCAGGATCTGATCTCCGCCTATCCCGAACATATGTTTGCCGTGATGTCGGGTGTCGCCGAACCGGACGATATCAGGAAACTTCTCTCGCTCGGCGTTGCCGGATTTATTCCGAAGACATTGCCCGGCAGGCTGATGCTGATGGCGATCGACACGATGTTGCAGGGAAACCGCTATATTCCCTATGAACAGGACGGCAAGACGCTCCTGCCGAGTTATTTCTCGGACAAGATCAACAGCCACGATCCGGCGACCGGTAAAGAGGTGCGGCTGACCGCGCGCGAGAGGGACGTTTTGAAACTTTTATGCCAGGGCAAATCCAACAAGGAGATCGCCGACGCGCTGTCGCTCAAGATCGTGACGATCAAACTTCATGTCCGCGGTATTTTTCGCAAGCTTAAATGCGGCAACCGCACGCTGGCGGCGATACGGGCGAAAGAAATGGGTGTGTTCGATTGATATGGGGCTATGGCTGCATTTTTCTTTTCGTTCTTTGCGTGCTGTTACTTATTTTTCTGGTGCAGACGCGGCGCAGGCTGGATTTTCTCACCGCCAGCAACAAGACCTATTCATCCGTCCAGAAAACTTTCTCCAAAGCCGTCGCCGGCGTTGAGGCTAATCTTGAGAAGGAAAAGATAAATACGTCGCGGTTGCTCAAGATCCTTGAAAGCATTCAGGACGGCGTGGCCATCATGGATGAAGAAAGCCGGCTGCGTTACGCCAACAACTCGCTATGGCGGCTTTATGCCATCCCGCCCGAGAGGCGCAAGAATTATATGGGAGTGAGCTGGCTCGAGCTGCATTCGCCGAAAGGCCAGGACGAAATCCGCAACGACGTGTTTCCGGCGCTTGAGAAAAAAGGCGTGTGGCTCGGGGAAAGCGACGTGCTGGTGCATGACGGCAACCTGATCAGGGCCGAGCTTTTCATTTCAAAAGTGGAGGGCGGGTATATAGGATTTATCCGCGATGTGACCGACCGTTACCGTGCCGAGCGCGAACGCGAAAACCTGACATTGCAAATGCATCAATGGCAGAAATCACAGGCCGTCGAACGCGTAGTGCGCGCGCTCGTCCATGAATTCAATAATGGCTTGTCGACGATCATCGGGTTTTCAGAGATGCTGCGCGACGATCTGAAGGACAATGCGCATGCGCGGGAATATGCCGATAAGGTTTATTATGCCGGGCGGCAGATGCAGGGGGTTCTCGAACAGACGCGCCTCGTCGTGCCCGAGGACCGGCCCGGTTTTGCGGCGAAATCGGATCTTGTCTCTCTGGTGCCGTCGGCGATCGGCGAACTGAGGAAGCGTATCGCAGGCGATTTCAGGATCGTCGAAGAGATTTCGCTCGAACATGCGGCGATTGATTGCGACGCGGCGCGGCTCAGCCAGTTGCTGCAGCATATCCTGAAGAACGCGATCGAGGCGAATGCGGGCCGTGCGCGGGATATAAGATTGCACATCTCATCCCATAAATTCCGCTCGGACGTAACGTCGACCGGCAACGAGCCGCGGCATAAGATCGAACGTATTGACAGCGGTCATATCAGGCTCAGCTATGGATTTTATGAAACCGGTGTCGATTATGCCGAAATCACCGTCGCGGACCAGGGGGCGGGGATTACCATGGATGTGATGGAGCATATTCTCGATCCGTTTTTCTCCACCAAGAAAATCAGCGCCAAGGCCGGGCTTGGCATGTCGATCGTGAAATCCATCCTGCAATATAATAAAGGCTATATGATCATAGACAGCATCAGCGACAAGGGCACGACATTGACTATTCTGCTGCCGCTGCTCGTTTCGTCTTTTTCCGGCGGCTTTCATTCCACCATAAAGCCAGACCGGCAAGCAGCCCGATAGATAATAATATCTCCGGCGGCAGAAGAGGTTTCATCTCAGCGGATATCAGGCTTGAGCTGTTATTGCGCCTGAGCGGGATTGTGAAATCCGGACGGTCGCCGGCCCAGACAATCGTGCCTTTCGAGGCGGTCACGAAAGGTGCCAGATTTTTATCGGTCGTAATTATATTTGCAAATTCCGGTGTCGTTACATCGCCGACCGAGATGATTTTCTGCCTTTCGCCGTCGCTGAATTTATAGATGCCGCGCGCGGCATTCATAATCCCCGCGCTCAGCCAGCCGTCATCGCCTTTCGCCATCTTCAGCGTCTCGACGCTGCCGTCCGGTTTGATGACCTGTATATCGCTGCCTTTTCCAAGGTCGCGGGTGCGGATGTTAATCGCCGTATCGTCGGATTTTATATCAAGCGCGTTCTCGTCAAGCTCCGGCTCTTTCATCAGCCAGTGAACGATGCGGCGCAGCAGTTCCGTCGTCGGTCCGCCGCCCTGAAACCCGCGCGCCCACAGCCACATCTGGTCGCTGGTCAGCTGTGCGACACGGCCTTTTTCCGCGCGCTCAAGAATGAGAAGCGGGTTGCCGCCAATGCCGGTCATCAGGACATCGCCCTTTATCACGTGGACAGGGAGCTGTTGCAGCCACGATCCCCAGTTCGCAATGTTGTTGAGCGCCATCGTGACCGGATGCGTTTTGCCCAGGGGTGTCACCTGCGGCTTGAACTCCTGCTGCAACAGGGGGCCTGAGGGCCTGCCTGGCAGTAGCTCGCCGAGCGGTGTGTTATACATCGAGTTTGGCGTGGCAAAAGACGGGCCGTTGATTTCAAGCAAGGCTCCGCCATCCAGAACATAATTTTTGATATTGTTGAAATAATAATCCGGCAGCACGGTGTTCAGGCTGAAACGGTCCATGATCACAAGATCGAAATCCTTTAATTTTCGTTCGAACAGTTCCTGAAAAGGAAAAGCGATCAGGGATAGTTCCTTGGTCGGTGTATTGTCGATCCTGTCGGGGCTGCGCAGAATGGTGAAATGTACGAGATCGACACCCGGATCTGACTTCAGGAGGTCGCGCCACATACGCGCGCCCGGATAAGGCTCGCCGGAGACGAGCAGGACATGCAGACGGTTGCGAACGCCCTGCACGCTGATGACGGCCCTGTTATTGAGCGAAGAGATTTCGTCTTTCTTGCTGTCGGTCGAAAGCTCGAAAATATTCTGACCTGCATTTTCGATTTTGAGCGGCCATGTTTCGTCCTCTCCGACTGGGACGCTGCGTGTCTCGACCGTGCCGTCGGGAAGGTTGAGGCGTATATCGGCCGGGCCGGACGGTCCCATATTATGATCCTCGACGCGAAATTTCAGGAGGACGGTTTCGCCGAGAACGCTGTAGCCGGGCGCGTTGATGATTTTAATCTCGCGGTCTTTATCCTGTCTGCTGCCTGTTAAAATTACATGCAGGGGCGCGGATTTTACGAGTTCCGGCGATGGCGTGTCCGCGACCTGCCCGTCGGTCAGGACGATCACCCCGGCGCGCTGGCTTTCCGGCACGTCCGATAAGGCAGGCTCGATCTCGTCGAATATTTTTGTTTCGTCTGCGGCATTCATCGCGACATCGATCGTGCGGACTTCCAGGTTCTGAGCTTTCTTGAACTGTTCCTGCAGGCGCGCAAGGGCGGCTGCGGCCACGTCATTGCGTTTGCCGAGATCCTCGCTGGCGCTTTTATCGGTGGCGATCAGGACGATGTCCCTGAGCGGTGTCCGCTTTTCGGTCGCCAGTTGCGGCTGGACCATAAATAAAAGAATAAGGATGCCAAATGCCAACCGCCATAATGACTTGGCCGCGGATTGCCTGAGCGAGAGGGCGCAAAGCGCAAAAAGCGCGATCGCGAAGATTGCGGTCATCCAGGCGGGCAGGAGCGGCGCAAAGGCGATTGAGTAATCGACCGTCATTGTCCCATCCTTTTCAGGATCGCGTCCATATGAACCTGGTCCGCCTTGTAATTGCCGGTCAGGGCATAGAGAACGACATTCACGCCGAAACGGTTGGCCATTTCCTCGTCGCTGGCATTGGCTGGTTGCACCCAGCGATGCAGCCAGTCTTCGCCTGTGATCAGGACGGAAGAAAGTCCTTCGCCCGGCGCGATACTGTCTTCCTCGACCCAGATTTTTCCGGTCAGGTCATATTCTTCATAGACGTTCAGAAGATAGAAGGATTTGAACAGAACATGGTCCTTTGGCGCGGGCTTGAGCGGCGGGATATCGACGCCTTTGAGCAGTTCGCGCAAATGGCGTACGGCGGGCGACGGGATAATCTGCGCCGTTTCATAGGCACCATCCTGCGTATCGATAAGCGTCATGCCGCCGCGGCCCAGGTAACGCGCGAAATTATTGCGCGCGGTCGCGGACAGGGTCTGCTGTTCGTCGATCGGCCAGTAAAGGAGCGGGTAGAATGAGAGATCGTCTTTCTCAAGATCGACGACGACCGGATCGCCGATCTCCGCCGAGGTGCGCCCCTTAAGAACGGCCGAGACTTTCGCAAGTGCGCTGCGGCAGAGCGCATCTTCGCCAGTGTGGACGCAGGCCAGATGGATCGTCGCGGCGCGGTCGATATCGCCATCCGCATGCGCTGTCACCGGCATCAGCAACAGGAGCGCGATACAGCTTAACCGCCGGCTGCGCGACGACAGGATAAGAAGGAGCCAGTCGATCAGGAACAGAAGCGCGGCGAGCGCGAAGAAGAGAGAGGATAATTTGCGTTCTTTCCCCGCAAAAGTCAGGTTTTCGACATTCGCGCCCGTGGGCAGCGCATCGACGACATCGAGATTGGCGAGATGATCGCCGAGATTGAAAGGATATCTGCGGATGTTATTGCCGTATAATCCCGGCGGGTGATCCTGTGACGGGTCGAGAGTCGCAAGTTCCGATTTCGTCAGCGGCTTCGCGGTGTCTCCCGGCTTCTCAAGCTGGCCCCAGCCGTTGAAAACAAGGACCGGCTGCAACAATGTCTCGTTCGCCGCCGATTTATCTGGCAGGGCGGATAATTCGACCACCTGTTTGAGAAACGTCACGTAAAAACCCGACAGCACGAAATCCGACCAGTCCGGCGTGGCGGTTGTATGGACGAGGATCAGGAGGCCGCTTCCCTGCGGACTTGCGGTGATAAAGGGCGTGCCGTCGGAGAGTTGCGCCCAGACATGGTTTTGCAGGTCGGCAGAGGCTTCGGCGAGCAACTGGCGTTCGACGGAAATGTCAGGAGTTGCCTCTCCGGCAAAAGGACTTGTTTTCGGAAAGGCGGCAAGTTTAAGCGGCGTGGTCCAGCTCATATCGCCGGAGAGCGAGCGTAATCCTGTCTTGAGCGGCACGGGGATCAGGACGTTTTCTGCCTCGCTCATACTCTTGCCGCCGAAACGCAGCACGACACCGCCGTGTGCCATCCATTTCTGGAGCGCGCTCAGGCTATCGGGCGAAAAACTCGCGATATCAGGCAGGACGATGACCCCGGCATTCTTCGCGATCAACTCTTCAATCGAGCCTGTTTCGACCCTGGCGAAATTCTCCGTCGCGCGGGTGATATAAAAAACAGCATCGGCGAAGCTTGAGCGCGCATCGGCCTTGTCCGCAGCGACGATGCCGATCAGGCCTGCGCCGCGCGACATGTCGTTCAGGTAAATGCCGCCCGCGCCGGCAATGCCCGGCACTTTCCACTGGTAGATTTTCTTGTCGGCGAATAATCCGGCTTCATCCGTAATGTCTTCGCCCCCGGCCTGTCCCGAGAAGACGTGATTGATCTGATTGATCAGTTTGCCCCGCTGGTCGAAAGCCTGCACGGTCAATGATTTTTCGCCCGCGCCAGACGGTGTCTCGATGCGCAGGACGGATTTCGGCGCGTCGGGCGAGGGGGCTCGCACAAGGCCGGGACGCAGCCGCATGTCGGGCACATAGACGGTGAGATTTCCGAGACCGGCCAGTCTCTCCGCCGCTTTCTTAAATCCCGGCTCGGCAAGGCCCGATGAAATCCAGATCGTCTCGGCCTGCGCGTCTGGTTTGATTTTATCCGGCGCGCCGGGATAGGATTGCGGCTCGAGGGATTTCAATTCCTGCAAAGCCTGATCGGCGCGGTTGAACTCACTTTGCGCCGTACCTCGCGTCGCGCGGATCAGCTGCACGGGACGGTTCGCTTTAGCGGCTTCATCGAGGATTTGTTCCGCCCTGTCCATTTGCAGATTCCAGGTCTGCGCCGATCCGGCGACGGCGACCGAAGGCGAGCTCGGCCTGATGATGGCCGGCGTGC
>JBEHYB010000065.1:0-14755 GCA_048498395.1 Pseudomonadota bacterium | reverse complement strand
GCGGAAGACGTCGAAGGCGAAGCGCTCGCCACCCTCGTCGTCAACCGTCTGCGCGGTGGCCTGAAGGTTGCCGCCGTCAAGGCTCCGGGCTTCGGCGATCGCCGCAAGGCCATGCTGCAGGACATCGCCGTGCTGACCGGCGGTCAGGCGATCTCGGAAGACCTCGGCATCAAGCTCGAGAACGTCACGCTGCAGATGCTCGGCCGCGCCAAGAAGGTGATGATCGACAAGGAGAACACCACCATCGTCAACGGCGCCGGCAAGAAGGCCGACATCGAGGCGCGCGTCGCGCAGATCAAGGCGCAGATCGAGGAAACCACCTCGGACTACGACCGTGAGAAGCTGCAGGAGCGTCTGGCCAAGCTCGCGGGCGGCGTCGCGGTGATCCGCGTCGGCGGCGCGACCGAAGTCGAAGTCAAGGAGCGCAAGGACCGCGTCGACGACGCGATGCATGCGACCCGTGCGGCCGTCGAAGAAGGCATCGTTCCCGGCGGCGGCGTTGCGCTGCTCCGTGCGTCCGAGCAGCTCAAGGGCCTGCGCACCAAGAACGACGACCAGAAGACCGGCGTCGAGATCGTGCGCAAGGCGCTGTCCTGGCCGGCCCGCCAGATCGCGATCAACGCGGGCGAGGACGGCTCCGTCATCGTCGGCAAGATCCTCGAGAACAAGACGTATGCCTACGGCTTCGACTCGCAGACCGGCGAATACGGCGACCTCGTCAAGAAGGGCATCATCGACCCGACCAAGGTGGTCCGTGCGGCGATCCAGAACGCGGCTTCGGTCGCGGCTCTCCTGATCACCACCGAAGCCATGGTGGCCGAACTGCCGAAGAAGAACGCAGCCGGCGGTGGCGGTATGCCCCCCGGCGGCGGTATGGGCGGCTCGGCGCAGGGTGTCACCGTCTTCCGCGTCGGCGACGGCGAAGAAGTCGTCTCCGTCGCCTGGCTCAAAGGCGATGAAGACTCGCCGGAAGAAAACACGGATGACAGCGTCGTGACAGAAATCGAGAAAACGATCGATGTCGAGGTCGATGAGATCGAAGAAGGTAACGAAGAAGAGTAAACGAATCTAAACCCTCTCCCCGTGGGAGAGGGTAGGGTGAGGGGCACAATGGGAAACCATGGTTTGATATTAATTCCATCTTCTATGCTGATGGCGATTGTGTGTACCTACATTATAGATGTGGTTCCAATAAAATCAACGGGTGCTTTATTCCTGACAGGAATAATAGTCATGAACAGACCGTTTTGGTGCCTTTTTGTTATAGTAGGCTATTCCATTATTTCTTTATTTTTACTTCAAAAGTTTACAAGCCTGACCATATTAAAGACGTTTATTCTTGCACTGCTTTTTGGAATTGGCTGGTCAGCATGGGCGACTTACTATTGCGCTAGCAATTTGTGTTTTATTTAATTGCGAAAGCCGTTGTTTCTCTTCCATCATTGCGAGGAGCTTTAGCGACGCAGCAATCCATCTTGCGATGTTACGAATAGATTCTTATTTGCGCTGAATAATGGGATTATTGTTTGTGCATTAGTAATTGTTTTTTCTTAAAAAATGAGATTCAAGTCCAGTTAATCTATGAACAATATTTTAGAAATTCGCAATTCTGAGGACAAAGAATTCTTAGCTTTTGGTGATGAGAGTGCATATAAAAAAATCTTGGCATATACTCACGTGGCGTTTCCAAAATCTAATATTGAGGTTGTTGTTTCCAGATTGGAACAATTAAAATTTTCGCTAAAGATAAATAAAGATAAGATGATCCATATGAATGAATTAAACGCGCAACTAAAGGAAGCAGTTGTATTAGGTTGCGTCAGTATTTTGAATGAATTTGGAAATTTGTCTTTTTCTATCGCTCCTGCTTATTCGGATTTTTCTGATATTGGAGATGATGAAGATATGAAATTTCATGTGAATGATAAAAGTATAATAATTCTTTTGATGCAGGCTTCTTTGTCTAATTTTTCCTTATTAAAAACGAATTTCTATATTGAAAAGGATGAAACCAAAATTCCATTTTTAGGTAAAAAAAGAAGAAAAGTTTATAATGGCGCGCCTTTCTTTTCTGATATAGGCGCGCCGAAAGGAATGGTTTTTAGAATTTATCCGCAGATAGTTACAAAAAACTTTCATCCTCTCATGCAGATTGCGGATGTAATGGCATATGTTTGTTCACACAATGATCAAGGAGGAGGAAATTTCTATTCAAAATCTTTGGAGTCGGTGCATAGGCAGAAATCTCGTTATTTCCAATTGGATGCCCAATTAAAAAATTAGATATCTGGATTGCTTTGCTGTACATTTATTGACATAACTATAACATCTTGCTATAGTCCCAATCAATAAGGCAGGTGTTCGATGCGAAACAAAGATAAAGTACCTCTTACGGCGTTTTTTATAGCGTTAGCTGCGACAGCTGGAGTTGCCGGTCGTGTCATCGCAGTCGATGCCGATATGGCCGCGCATCCTGCCACAGGTACCGTTCCCGCAGCGTCACACGAATTCCCGCGCGATAATGGCAATGCCGTGACGCGTATTCTTCATCCGCATCAGCCGTAAATCCTTCGTCATTGCGAGGAGGCGTAGCCGACGCGGCAATCCATGGGATTGAGCTGGCTGATAGATGGATTGCTTCGCGGTGCTCGCAATGACAAAATAGAGGAATGAAACAGCCTTGCGTGTATATTCTGGCGAATAAAAAGAATGGTACGCTTTATACAGGTGTCACATCTGACCTTATGCAGCGTATCTCCCAGCACAGGAATGCAAACGGCCCAAAATTCACATCCCGGTATGATTGCAAACTTTTGGTTTATTATGAACCTTATGAAGATATGCCGAATGCCATCACGCGTGAAAAGCAGATAAAGGCGGGGTCGCGGGCCAAAAAAATTTCCTTGATCGAAAAAAATAATCCGGCGTGGGCTGATTTATTTGAAAGCCTGATGTAGCCGTCATTGCGAGGAACATCAGCGACGTGGCAATCCAAGGGGGGTGAGCAGGCTGATAATGGATTGCTTCGCCTGCGCTCCAAACGCGCTGTGATCGTTGTGTTCGCTGTGGTTCAGAAAAGATCCCCGTTTTCACGGGGAAAGCGCATGCGAGATTACTTAAAAACCCGCGCCATCAAATGATCGAAGCTGCGTATAATGTCGTCGATCGGGCGGGGCGGGGCTTTGCGGATGACGGCGAAGTTGGCGGTCGATCCATCCTGCGTGCCGGGCGCGCCGCTTGCCGTTTCATTGAAGAAGATGCTGTGGGTTTTCGCGGGGAAAAGTTTTTTGAGCGTTTCGTGAATCTGCTCGAGCGTGCTCGCGGTTTCGAAATTTTCGCTCAGCATGCCGCCGAGGCTGCGGATCTCTGGTTTGCCGATCATGCCGGTTGCCGCCTGCACCATCGCCATCTCGCGGTTCAGCTGTCTGGAATTCGTTCTCACGCCCACATGGGCAATTGTTACGCGCTCACTCATATTATCCTCACCCCTTATATTGTCATGGTTACCCAGGTGTGAGAAAGCTAAAGTATTTACCATATTATGTCAAGAAACGTGAAATCCTTGACAAGTTGGGAAAATAATCCTATTATCCGCAGGATGAACGAGAACATCGGACAGGCCGGAGAGACGGCCACCCCGGACATAGACACAACAACCAAAGAGGTCGCAAGCGATAGGCTGTGCCTCGAGGCGCGCGTCATGTCTCATTACCTTAAACTCTCCACAGATGCGCCGGCGCTCGCCGACACGATCGCACAGCTCGAAGGCACGATGATGGCTGAGGAAGACGGAAACAGCCAGTCGATGGACCGCCGCCTGATCGAACAGGTGATCCTGCTCGACGCGGCTTTCCGTTTTTATTTGAGCGGCGGCGAGGCTGAAAAACCCGACGAGCGCAGTTTCCTGCTTGCGCTCAAGGCGCAGGAGCAGAGCATCACGACGATGAATGCGGTGCGCATGAATCGTGCAAGATGCCAGCAGTATGACGTGGCGTGGAACGAGCATATCTCGAAATCACGCTCGCGGATGCTCAGAAATTCGGAAAAAATCGCCAAAAACGCCGAACGAACTGATAGGGCCCTCCAGAAAAGATATTACGAGCAGGAATGATGGCAGGCTGGAGCGGCGGGCGGCTGCGGCGCGAAGAATTCGCGAAAACCGGCCATGGGTGCAATCGACGGGGCCGAAAACGGTTTCCGGCAAGAAACGCGCTTCGCGTAACGCCTTGAAACACGGGATGAAATCGCGGGATACGCTGCGCTTTCGCGCGCTTCTCGTGGCGCAGAAAAAATTTATGAAAGCGGCGCTTTTGCAACTGGAATTAGAGCGTGAAACTGTTATAGCTCTGCGTCATGAAAAAATGCATTCCACTCCTGATATTGCTGCTATCGGCGTGCCAGTCGCAGAACCCCGAGACATGCCCGCTGACGCAGCTCGACACGCGCGAGCAACAGGCGCTGTGCCATCGTCTCAAAGCCGAAAATTCTCCCGATCCGAAGCGCGCCGCCTATGTGCGCGACAAAATGAACGAGCTGAATTGCGGCCTTTATTTCTAGGTTACCGGAGATACAAAAAATCTCCCGGGCACAGGGGTCCTCCCGGAAGATTTTTCGTTGTACGGTCTCTTGCGAGCCGAAGGGTTAGCGATCGTCGCGTGAAGAGCTGCGGTTGCCGCGCATATCCTCGTCGTCGAGATCTGATTTGTTCTGACGCTGTTGCGGAGCGTCGCGTCGTGACTGCTGTTGTGATGAAGCAGAACGCTCCGACTGGTCACGATCCTTGTTTGTGTACTGGTTGTGACCTTGTGGGTTATTGTTACGTGTCATAATTAACTCCTTGTAAGGGTTGTTAAGTTGAGCCTAGCCAACGGCAGATGACGGATAGTGTTCCTGATTCTTTTTGGTTCATATCCGGTATGCTGTTTTGCCATGCATATTAGGCGCGGAATATATAGTTAACGGCGTGCTTTCGCCGGGGACAGGTCGGGGATTTTGGGTTCGTCTATTTGTGGAACTTCCACGCCGGGCATGGCGGGCGTGTCGGGGTTTCCCGGTGTTGGCGGTGAATTCGGCGTATCTGGTTTTTCCGGATTGTCGATTATCATAAGCGCTCTCCTTCGTTGTTGTCGCATTCCATCGTAGTGCACCAACAGATCGGAGGGTTCATCGGTTCCGGAGTTTGTCCTCTATCATATAGAGCATAACGCCGGTGGCGATCGAGAGATTGAGAGAGTCCGCGCGGCCTTTCATCGGCAGGCGAATGAGATCGGTGCAGGCTTCGCGCATCTCATTCGTAAGGCCCGCCTGTTCGTTGCCCATCAGCAACAGGATCGGCTCTTTGTATTCGACTTCGCGATAGTCGACAGAGTCCTGCAGCGTGGTGCCGACGACAAGGCCTTTCCAGTCCTTGCGCCAGTCGAGGAAGTCGTCGCGTGTGGCAGTGACGATCGGCACCAGGAAGATCGATCCCATCGTCGCGCGCACGGATTCGAACGAGTAGGGATCGCAGCAATTGCCGACGAGGATCACGCCGCTTGCGCCGACGCTATCGATCGTGCGGATGATGGTGCCGAGATTGCCGGGATCGCGCACTTCCTCGAGCACGACCCAGACACCGCTTTGCGTGACATCGCGCAGCCTGCGCAGTTTCTGGCGGAACACGCCGATCACGGATTGCGGGTTCTCCTTGCGCGAGATCTTCTCAAGCACGATGTCGTTGACCTCGACGGCCTGTGCGGCGTAGTCGCAGGCGCGCCTGACATCGGCGCGGTCCTTGACCTCGCTCGCGAAGACCAGCGTCTGGAGATCGGCGTTCAGTTCCATGCCTTCGATGATGGTGCGCAATCCTTCGGCGACGAACAGGTTCGTCTCCTTGCGGCGCTTGCGCATCTCAAGCGCCTTGATCTCCTTGATCAACGGGTTCGCGGTCGAGGTGATGAGTTTGATATCGCTCATGCCGACCATCGCGCATAGAGTGAGGTGGAGAGGTAGCGCTCGCCGTTCTCCTGCTTGATCAGGAGCTCGCCGCTGTCGATCGAGCCTGCGCGGTCTTTGGTGACATCGTGCATAAGGTTCGCAAGCGAGAGCGACGACAGGCGCATCGCATAAGCGGTCAGGATCATGAATTTCGCGTCCGGGGCGAGGAGCTTGGCGCAGTCGGCAGCAAAGGGCTGCAGGTCTTCCTCTAACTGCCAGCGTTCGCCGTCGGGCCCGCGGCCGAATTTCGGCGGGTCGAAGATGATGCCGTCATACTGGCTGCCGCGCCGCAGCTCGCGGGCGACGAAGGCTTTCGCGTCATCGCAGATCCATCTGATCGGCGCGTCGGTGAGGTTGCTCGCCTGCTGGTTCTCCTTGCCCCACTGGATGGCTTTCTTCGACGCGTCGAGATGGGTGACCTGCGCGCCGGCTTTCGCGGCGGCGAGGGATGCCGCGCCCGTATAGGCGAAGAGGTTGAGGATCTTGAGCGGGCGGCCCGCTGCCTTGATCTGGTCGGCGATCCATTGCCAGTGCGTCATCTGTTCGGGGAACAGTCCCATGTGGCGGAATGACATCAGGCGGCAGACGAATTGAAGGTCGCCCCATTTGACATTCCATTGCTCGGCGACGCGGCCGTTGAGTTTCCAGCGGCCGACATCGCCGTCTGAATCGTCGCCCGTGTTGTCGAACATCGCATCCGCATTTTGCCATTCGCTTTCGGGCAGGGACGGCATCCATAATGCCTGCGGCTCCGGGCGGTTGACGACGACCTTGCCGTAACGCTCGAGTTTCCGGCCCATGCCGCTGTCCAAAAGGGCATAATCGGGCCAGGGGGATGAGATCAGGGAGGCAATTTCCGGTTTCATATTGGGCTCTGAAAGGCTAAAGTACGGCTCGTTTTGTTATACACAACAGGATTATCGATGACCACTCGTATTGGCATTTATCCGGGGACTTTCGACCCGATTACCAAGGGGCATCTCCATATCATCAAGCGGGCGAGCCGCATGGTCGATCACCTGATCATCGCGATCGCCTCGAATGACCGCAAGAAACCTTTGTTTTCAGATGCCGAACGGCTTGAACTCGTGAAGGCCGATATTGCGACGATGGAGGGACATTCCGGCCTGATTACGGTCGAGACATTCGACAGTTTGCTGATCCATTACGCGCGGGAGAAGAAGGCGACCTGCATTTTCCGTGGATTAAGGGCTGTTTCCGACTTCGAATATGAGTTCCAGATGACCGGGATGAACGCCCGGCTGGCCCCGGAAATCGAGACGGTTTTCCTGATGGCCTCGGATAAATGGCAGTTTGTGTCGTCCTCTTTTATCAAGGAAATCGTCTCGCTGGGCGGCGATATCTCGGATTTCGTCACCCCGGCCACCGAAAAAGCCCTAAAACAAAGGGCTTTTTGAGGCATATTAATAACTTTGAATTAATTAAAATCTCTTCTTGACTGTAGGGGCCAAGATTCATATTTTAGCCGGACTTTCGGCTCCTTTACGGATAATGACAGCGTAGCTCAGCCGGTAGAGCACGTGACTTTTAATCATGTGGTCGTGGGTTCGAGCCCCACCGCTGTCACCATTTACTCCCGAGATTTCACAATACAAAAAACCCGGTCGCGAGACCGGGTTTTTGTGAACTTGGAATAGTTCTTAATGCTTCTTGTCGCAGCCGCAATCCATGGCATCTTTGATGCCGCCGGCTGCGTTCTGAACTTTACCTGCAAATTTATCGGCCTTGCCTTCGGCTTCAAGTTTCGCATCGCCAGTTACTTTACCGGCGGTTTCCTTGATGGAACCTTTGGCCTGTTTCAATATGCCTTCTGTGCGATCTCTATCCATGTCAAATCTCCATTTGTGTTGTAGGCTCAACCAACCGGATTTAACCTGAATGGTTCCATGGATGAATTCGTGCAGAAGTTACATGCACTTACCGCCCACCTGGCTGAGCGGCATACAGAAGAGGCCGCCGTCTTTTCCATCCGCATCGGCAAAACAGACGACAGGATAGCCGTCGGGTTTGCATATCGAATATATGCCTGACATTGTCATGTGGCGTTTCAGGGCACCGTCGCCGCAGGCGGTGAGCATCAGGGTAAGCAGTGAGATAGCAATGATCTTTTTCATTGTGGGCCTCCGGATTTCTGTTCCCAGTTTTCGTTTTTGTGCTGTTCGGCATCGGCGCGATCCTTTGCGAACAGATCGACAAGGTGCTGGCGGGATTCTAACGCAAAGGATACCCAGTCTTTATTGGGGTCGTCGTAGTCAAAGGACTTATTGAGCGTGCGCTCGTCATGCAGGGCGAATTTGCGCACGAGGTTCTTGGCGGTGAAAGCGCGGTAGCCGAGGAAGCGCAGCACGGCCTCGCTGACATTGAGCGCCGAGGAGAACGTCTCGCGTTCGATAAAGTCGGCACCCGCCTTGTGCAGTTCATAGGCGTTGCGGTGATCGTAGGCGCGGGCGAGGATTTTGACATGCGGGAAGGTTTTCTTGATGCGCTTCGTCGCCTCGACCATTTTGTCGTAGTCGTCGATACCGAGCACGATCATCTTTGCCTTGCCGACACCGGCGGTCTCCAGCAGGTTCATATCGAGCACCTCGCCGTAATAGACTTTCCAGCCAAATTTCTTGAGGAAGTCGATCTGTCTGGGGTCGTGGTCGAGAATGGTCGCGCCGATGCCTTTGGCCTGTAACAGGCGGCCGATAATCTGGCCGAAACGGCCATAGCCGAAGATGATGACGGGATTGTCTTCGCCGAGCGGCTGGAGGAGCGGGACGACTTCGCCGGTCTTGCGGGAATCGAGCCATGGCGCGATGACCCGGTCGTAGAGCAGGATCAGGAGCGGTGTCGCCATCATCGAAATCGCGACAATCACGTTGAGGATGCTGGCGATCTGGGGCGTGAGCAGGCTGGCGCTGCGTGCGAACTGGAAGAGCACGAAGGCGAATTCGCCGCCCTGCGCCAGAAGGATCGCAAACAGCAGGTTCTCATGCGCGCGGAATTTGGTGAATTTCGCCATGCCGGCAAGGATCGCGAACTTGACGAAGACGAGGCCTAAAACAGCGCTCAATATCACCGGCACATAATGCGAGAAGATATCGAAGTCGATGGTCATGCCGACCGAGATGAAGAACAAGCCGAGGAGCAGAGATTTGAACGGCTCGATCTGTGCCTCGATCTCATGCTTGTATTCGGAATCGGCGAGGATCACGCCGGCGATAAAGGCTCCCATCGCTGGCGTAAGGCCGGCGGAAAGCATCAGGTAGGTGACACCGACGACGAGCAGCAGCGCGGTCGCCGTGAAAATTTCGCGCACGCCGGTCCGCGCGATATAATGCAGGATATGGCGGACGACGTAATGGCCGAAGGCAATGACAACGGTGACGAGGCCGATGACGGTCAGGGTTTTCTCCCATACCGAACCGCCGAGCTGTTCCTCGACGAGCTGGAATATATTGATGTTCTCGTTCGTGTGCGCCTGTGCGGCGAGAAGCGGAACGATCGCGAGGATCGGAATGATCGCCAGATCCTGGAACAGCAGCACAGAAAAGGCCGATTGGCCGAGCCGTGTCGGGAAGAGCGCGCGCTCCGACATGATCTGCAGGCAGATGGCGGTCGATGACAGGGTGAGCCCGAGACCGATGGTGAGCGCGACCGGCCATTCGATATGCATGACAATCGCCGCAACGGTGATGGCCGCTGTTGTCAGGATGACCTGTGCGCTGCCAAGGCCGAGCAGGGATTTACGCAGCCGCCACAGGACTTTCGGCTCTAACTCGAGACCGATCAGGAACAGCATCATGACAACGCCGAATTCGGAGAAATGCAGCAGCGTGTCGGCTTGCGTGATCATCTTAAAGCCGAAAGGACCGATAATCACCCCGGCGAGCAGGTAGCCGAGCACGGTGCCTAACCCTGAGCGCTTGGCGATCGGCACGACGATTACGGCGGCGAGCAGAAGGACGAGGGCGTGGAAAAGGAAACTGTCTGTCATTTTGTCTCCTTAAAATTTCGGCTTGATGTCGCATTCGAAGGGAGGGAATGTCTCTCCCCGCGTCAGCGCGACGATCATGTTCTTATAGGTTTCGGCATGCGCGGCCACGTCTTCGTCGGTCGCCGTGCGTGTCGTCTTGAAAACGAGGGGCTGCAGGTACGTCATGCCGCACTGGAAGGCGATCTGTTCGAACGGCAGCAGGAAATACGAGACGGGATAGCGTTTATCGTAATCGCTGTCGCGGTAGAACTCGCCGCCCACGCCGGCGGTGATCGCCGATAACAACGTCTTGCCCTTCAGTTTATCGCCGCCGGGACCGAACGCCCAGCCGGGAGAGAGGACGAGATCGATCCATTCCGTCAGCAGGGCCGGGCAGGTATACCAGTAGAGCGGGTGCTGGAAGACGATGATGTCGTGGGATTCCAGCAATTCATGTTCGCGCGGTTCGTTGATATGGAAGTCCGGATATTCTTCATAGAGATCGTGGAAAGTAACATCGGGGAGTGTACGGACGGCCTCCATCATCGGCAGGTGTATTTTGGAGCGTTGCAGGGCCGGATGGGCGAAGAGAACGAGAACTTTTGGCATATGATCAATATGGGGCGCGACAGCTGAAAAGTCCATAATTGATCAGGAATTTCAGCGATTTATCCAGAGCGCAGATAGGATATTGCCTGATCGCGTTCGAATAAATAAAGAAGCGCGCGCAAAGCCTGTCCCCGCGGAAATTTTAAGTCGGGGTCGTTATTTAAAATAAGCCGCGCATCGTCGCGCGCGGTGAGCAGAAGATCTGAATGCACGATTATGTCAGCAAGACGGAATTCGGGCAGGCCGCTTTGTTTCGTGCCGAGGATTTCGCCGCCGCCGCGCAGTTCAAGGTCTTTCTCGGCGATGATGAAGCCGTCTTCGGTCTGGCGCATGATCTGCAGGCGTTCTTTCGCTTTCTCAGACAGCGGATGGGCGTAGAACAGGAAACAGTAAGACGGTTTCTCGCCGCGACCGACGCGGCCGCGCAACTGGTGGAGCTGGGCGAGGCCGAAACGCTCGGCGTGTTCGATCACCATGATCGTGGCTTCGGGCACGTTCACGCCGACTTCGATGACGGTGGTTGCAACGAGGACATGGATTTCGCCTTTCGCGAATTTCTCCATCACCGCGTCCTTGTCGGCGGCTTTCATCTTGCCATGGATCAGGCCCACGTCATCGCCGAAGAATTTCTGCAGCACCTGGTAGCGTTCTTCCGCCGCGGCGAGATCGAGGAATTCGGATTCCTCGACGAGCGGGCAGACCCAATAGACGCGCGCGCCGGTCTGAATCTGGCGCTGGAGGCCCGCGACCATGTCTTCTAACTTGTCCTGTGCGATCAGGCGCGTATCGATGGGTTTGCGGCCCGGCGGTTTCTCGGTGATGCGGCTGACATCCATGTCGCCATAAGCGGTGAGGGTTAATGTACGCGGGATCGGTGTGGCGGTCATTACCAGCACGTCCGAGGCGCGGGTTTTCGCCGAGAGTTGCAGGCGTTGCTGCACGCCGAAACGGTGCTGTTCGTCGATAATTGCGAGACCAAGGTCGTGGAAAACGACAGTTTCCTGAAACAGCGCATGCGTGCCGATAACGATTTTCGCCGAACCGTCCTCGATCGCGACGAGGATTTTATCACGCGCCTTGCCCTTATCGCGGCCTGTCAGCGTTACGAAGGGCACGCCGATTTTGTCAAGGAGCGGCTGCAACGTCTCGGCATGCTGGCGCGCGAGAATTTCGGTCGGGGCCATGATCGCGGCCTGCGTGCTGCTATCCACTGCGTTCATCATGGCAAGCGCCGCGACAATGGTTTTGCCCGAGCCGACATCGCCCTGCAAAAGCCGCGACATGCGCAACGGATCTTTCATATCGGCATCGATTTCGGACAGGACTTCATTTTGCGCGTGGGTGAGCTTCCATGGCAGAATGCTTTCAAGTTTTTTGCGGAAAGGCCCGTTAATTTTAAAGACGCGGCCGTTCTGTTTCTTCTGCTGGTTGCGCACGATGAGCAGCGCGAGCTGGTTTGCAAGCAGCTCGTCATAGGCGAGGCGCTCGCGCGTGGCGCGCGGTTCGAGATCGGCGGGGGATTTCGGGTGGTGCACGCGCTCGATCGTGTTTTTCCATGTGTCCCAACTGGCGCGTTTCTGATGCGCGCTGTCGAGCCATTCGGGAAGTTCCGGCACGCGTGTCAGGGCGGCGAGGATGTTCTTGCGCAAAGTCCGGTTGGTGATGCCAGCGGTTAAAGGATAGATCGCCTCGACCGCTTCGACATTGTCGTCATTCTCTCCGCCGAGGATATCGGGATGAACGATCTGTTTCGCCCCGCGGAAATCCTCGAGCTTGCCGCAGATCGTGACCTTGCCGTTCACGGGATATTGTTTCTCGATCCATGCCGCATGCGCGTTGAAGAAGACGAGATCCATGAAGCCGCTCTCGTCGCGCACGCGAATTCTGTAAGGCATGTTACGGCGCGGCGGCGCGGTGTGCTTGTCGACGGTGACGGTCAGGATGACCGTATCGTCGGCGCGTGCTTCGGCGATATTCGCAACATGTTTGCGCTCGACGATATCGATGGGCAGGTGAAACAGCAGGTCGAGGATTTTCGGCGCGCCGAGAAGCTTCTCAAGGATTTTGAGATTTTTCGGCCCGACACCGGGAACGGTCGAGAGGGATTGGAAAAGCGGGTCCAGTACAAAAGGGCGCATAAGTTTGATTTTACCTTACTGTCATGTCGAGCGTAGCCGAGACATCCCATCTTCGTCCAGTAGGTGAGATCCCTCAACTTCGTTCGGGATGGCGGGATTGTTTAGTCTTGACATAAGCGTCACCGGGCTTTTAGGTGCTTTCCATGGCACGCGGACCCGCAGAATCGCTTGAAGAATACCGCCGGAAACTGAAATTCCGGGCGTGGCATCGCGGCACCCGTGAAATGGACCTTTTGCTGGGCAGTTTCGCCGATCGGAATTTGCCCGATCTCGATGAGGCTCAGCTTGCACAGTTCGAGAAGCTGCTCGAATGTCCGGATCCGGATTTATATGAATGGGTGTCGGGGCAGCGGGAAGTCGACGCGGATGAAAAATCCGAAGTTATGAGCTTGCTTTTGAAACATCAATTTGCCAGATAATTCGCAATAATGGCGCAGACGCAACCACAGCCTGACATGCAAGAGATGAAGACCGTGTACGGTGTCCCAGAAGGGCAGGACGCGCGGCACCTGATCGCGCGCGCGCGCGACCTTGCGCGGGAGAAGAAAGTGCTCGTCCATGTCGCGCTTGACGATGCGCGGCTCGCGGCTTTGGACGATCTCGTGCGCTTCTTCGGCCCCGATATCGAGATCGCGGCGTTCCCGAGCTGGGACTGTCTTCCCTACGACCGTGTCGGGCCGAATACCGAGATCGTCGCGCAGCGTATCACGGCGTTAGCGACTTTACTGGAATGGAAAGAAGACCGGTTGTTCAAGCCGCGTATCGTGCTCACGACAGTGAATGCGATCATCCAGCGTGTGATGCCGCCGGAGACATTACTGTCGGCGCATCTCTCTATCAAACGCGGCGGCAGATTGAACCAGAAGAACCTGCTGCATTTCCTCGCGGGCAATGGCTATACGCGAACCGAAACCGTGCGCGAGGCGGGCGAGTTCGCCATTCGCGGCGGGATTATCGACCTGTTTCCGACGGGGCAGGCCGAGCCGGTGCGGATCGACCTGTTCGGTGACGAAGTCGAGAGCGTGCGGTCTTTCGATCCGTCCTCGCAGCGCACGCTTGCCGATATCAAGGAATTCAACCTGCGCCCGGTGACCGAGTTTTTCCTGACTCAGGAAGGGATCGAGAAATTCCGTGCGGGTTATCGCCAGCTATTCGGTGTCAATCAGTCCGCCGATCCGCTTTATAATGCAATCTCGGAAGGCCGCCGTCATGCCGGGATGGAACACTGGCAGCCGTTATTCTTCGATCATATGGCGACGCTGTTCGACTATATCGCCGATCCGGTTTTGTCGTTCGACGCGCAATCGGAATTATCGCGCGGCGAGCGCCTGACCCAGATCGAGGATTTCTACCAGGCCAGACAGACGCTCGATAAATCCCTGCTCGAACGCAAAAAGAAGAAAGAGAGCGATGTCAGTCTAAGTGGTGGTCTGTACCATCCGCTGCCGCCGAAGATGCTTTATATACTCGGCGACGAGTTTGAAAAACTGGTCGCGCCTACCGATCCCGAGCAGCTCCAGCATTTCGCCTCGCCAAGCGAGAACGGCGTGACCGAAGCGCGGCGGGCGCGTGAATTCGGCGATATCCGCGCGCAGGCCGATCTGAATCTGTTCCGCGAAGTCGGTGCATTCCTGAAATCGCAGCAATCCGAAACGCGTAAAGTCGTTGTTGCGTGTTACAGTCAAGGCTCGCGCGACCGTCTGAAACTGATGATGGAAGATAACGGTTCTTCCAATCTCGTTGTCTGCGAGAGCGCGGAAGATATCCGCAAACTAAAGAACCCGCAGATAGGCTTTACGATCCTGCATCTGGAACATGGTTTTATCGCGCCGGATCTCGCGGTGATTACCGAGCAGGATATTCTGGGCGACCGGCTGGCCCGCAAAGGCAAACGCCGCAAGAAGGCCGACAACTTCCTTAAGGAAGTGACAGCTTTGAATGTCGGCGACCTTGTCGTTCATATCGATCATGGTGTCGGGCGTTTCGAAGGGCTCGAGACTTTGAAGGCGGCCGGCCTTCTGCATGACTGTCTGAAGATCGTTTATGCAGG